>JAIOOX010000001.1 GCA_021414225.1 Candidatus Vogelbacteria bacterium
AATGAGCTCCAAGGCCTGATGCTCCTCTTCGCGCAATAGGTAGCGGATGACCATTTGGATAGTCTTGGGTATGTCCTTTTCCTCCGTGGAGATAAGGACGGGAACCTCGTCATAGTCATCGCCCACCCAAAGCCCGTAGAGATCGTCATCGGTACGCGTGTTCGGGTCAAGGAACGACACTCGGACGCGGTCGATGTAAAGCTTGTTCGCCATGACTACATTGCTGGTGTGCTTCCGGGTGAATTCCTTCACCCCGGTCGCGTCCCAAACAATGTGGTTTTGGCACACCGACTGAAACCAGAAACTTTGGATACCAACTGTCCGACGTCCAACTTCCGAATTCCAGACAAAGAAGCCGGGGGCATACGCCTGGTCGCCGATCTCCACCCAACCAGTCGGGTCAATGAGGAAACAGAACATGTCCTGCTCCCCGCAATACAACCCGGTTCCCCCGCCAGTGGCCACTTGCGGTGGCATGAAGCCTTCGGCCCATTCCGCGACTGTATCCAACACGTCGGCATTGAAGAGCCGGGTGCCGCGCGGTTGGATCGGCTGACGGACGCGTACTTGGACCAGGCAATTGAAAAGGAGGCTTATCAATCACGGCAGGCTTCGCATCTGGAGGATCAGCAGCGATTGAAGGAAAAACTGCGCGATGCGGAGGCGGTTCTGGAGGCAAACCGCAACCAACTCCAAGATTTTCTCGAACTGGTTAAAAGCCTTACGCTGCTTTATGAATTGGGAACGGACGATGAAAAACGCAATGTGGTGCAAAGCGTGTTCTCGAACCAGACCGCATTTGGAAAAGACGTTGTGGTTACGCTGTATTTTCCGTTTCAGGCGATGGCAAATCGGCCACCTGTCCTGGATTGTGCGCATGCCAGGACTCGAACCTGGGACCTCGTCATTATAGACGGCAGGGTAAGAGAGAAATTAAAACATTGATACTGCTCTGCGTGCGCATGCCAGGACTCGAACCTGGGACCTCGTCATTATCAGTGACGCGCTCTAACCACCTGAGCTACACGCGCACGCAAGGCACTATCAGATTTCAATGTTTTGAATTTCGAACGCCCGAACCGTCTACATGATTCATATCAGTGACGCGCTCTAACCACCTGAGCTACACGCGCATTAGTATGTAAAATACTCGGAAAATATACCAGAAAAAAGCTGTAAAAACAAGGATACCCAGGGTCGTGCGAGGGACGACCCTGGGTATTATAAGATGACCAGATTTGATTACACGCTTTTGCCGTAGACGAGGGAGACCTCGTCATACTCGGTCCGAGGAGTCCCAGGCGGCGGTGTCTGTTCGATCACCTTACCGTCGCCCCGCTTATCGTTCGTTGACCACAGAAACGTATTCCCGTAGTGGAGTCCGAATGCTTCCATGATCTCGGCAACTTCTTCCGGCGACTTACCGCGGAAGTCCGGAATCTCACGAACGAAAGTCTGAACTTCCAAAGGCACCATCACCGGAGTGGCCTGTTCGGTTGGCGATGCCCGGTTAAAAGAGATCTTCCCTTTCCACCAAGCCCCCACAACACCGGAGCCGAAGTAAACGGCTGTAAACACGATCAAGGACACCCCGATTTTTTCAAACACGGTCAATTTCTTCATGACGTCAATCTCCCAAGGCTACACACTCAAGTGTCGCCAGTTGTTTACAAGTTCCATTATTTATTATATCACATATACAGAAAAAAGCAAGTATATCCACATCTCACCAAAAAACCGCCTAGTTAGGCGGTTTTTTGGTGGTTTACGAAGTTATTTAAAGTAATGTTTTGGACTTTCTTTTGTTCCGTTCATACTAGTCTTTCCTAGTAGGCACATAAATTTAGAGACAATTATGATGAGTCTTCCTTGATATTAAAATCTCGGAACCGACCTAGTAAGTCATTGTCCTAAGACAACAACAACTAGAATGAAATATTTCCACGACCAGCTTCCGCTAGCCGTGCCTTGTTACGACTTAAGCCTTGTCACCGAGCTTGCCTTAGGCCCGTAAAATTACGAGACTTTGGGCACTCCCGGCTCCCCTGCCTTGACGGGCGGTGAGTACAAAGCTCGAGAACGTATTCACCGCAGTATAGCTGACCTGCGATTACTAGCGATTCCAACTTCATGAGGTCGAGTTGCAGACCTCAATCCGAACTGGGGCTACTTTTGAAGGATTAGCTCAGGGTTTCCCCGTCGCGACCCGTTGTAGTAGCCATTGTATCATGCGTGTAGCCCAGGGCGTCAGAGGGACATGCTGACTTGGCGTCATCCTCGCTTCCTCTCCGAAAATCGGAGTAGTCTCGCCTGACACTTGTAACAGACGACGAGGGTTGCGTTCGTTTCCCCACTTAAGGGAACAACTCAAGCCACGAACTGACGACAGCCATGCATCACCTGTCCAGCCGTCCTTGTGAGACGACCAAAGTTTCTTCTGGTCTTCGTCTGGATTTCTAGCCCTGGTGAGGTTCTTCGTTTAGTGTCGAATTAAACCGCATGATCCACCGCTTGTGCGAGCTCCCGTCTATTCTTTTGAGTTTTAGCCTTGCGGCCGTACTTCCCAGGCGGATCACTTAACGCATTTGCTTCGCCTCTCAGAGGGTCGATACTCCAAAAAGCTAGTGATCATCGTTTAGGGCGTGGACTACCGGGGTATCTAATCCCGTTCGAAACCCACGCTTTCGTGCCTCAGCGTCAGAAATGTGCCAGTCTGCTGTCTTCACTTTTGGCGTTCCCCATGATATCAACGGATTTCACCCCTACACCATGAGTTCCACAGACCTCTCACACTCTCTAGTCTAGCCGTATCTCCCGCGTCTTCCCGGTTAAGCCGGGAGTTTTCACAGAAGACTAACTAAGACCGCCTACGCACCCTTTATGCCCAGTAATTCCGGATAACGCTTGGGGTACTCGTATTACCGCTGCTGCTGGCACGAGTTTAGCAACCCCTTATTCTTAGAGTACAGTCACACCGGTCAACCGGTTTCTTCCTCTACAAAAGAAGTTTACGTCCCGAGGGACTTCATCCTTCACGCGGCGTCGCTCCATCAGGCTTTCGCCCATTGTGGAAGATTCTCGACTGCAGCCACCCGTAGGTGTATGGTCCGTGTCTCAGTACCATCGGTGGGGGTCAGCCTCTCAGCTCCCCTAGACGTCATAGCCTTGGTAGTCCTTTACACTACCAACTAGCTGATATCCCGCAGGCTGTTCCTAAAGCGATAAATCTTTACTCTTTCGAGACCATCGAGAATTATTCCGCCTTTCGGCGGGTTATGCCCGACTTTAGGGTACATTCCTACGTGTTACTACCTCGTTCGCCGTGGGTCTAAACCCACTCGACTTGCATGCCTTATCCACGCCGCCAGCGTTCATCCTGAGCCAAGATCAAACTCTAACAAAAAATTGTATAAACAATTTAAGAATGAACGGAACAAAAGAAAACACAAAACTTTCTCTCACGGAATTCGTTCCGTGAGTAGAATTACTTATGGATCATATCTCATAACGACTTCGTAAACATTATGAGACTATTTTGCTGTCAAAGGTCACTAGAAAACAACAGCCTATCGAAACAATAGGCTACAGGGGCTATTATATAGGTATTTAAGCGGGTGTCAATATAAGTAATAACCTATACAAATAAAGCCCCAAAACCGGCCTCTGGGCCGGTTTTGGGGCTTTATTTTAAGGCTTATTTCCGACTCCACTTCTCCCAAGTTACCAGGAGCGGCGAAGCGATGAAGATTGAAGAATAAGTACCCACCACCATACCGATAGTTAGGACCAAGGCAAAGTCTTTAGTGGTCGGACTACCAAAGAAATAAACAGCTAAGAGCACCAAGATAACCGTCATGGAGGTGTTAATAGATCGAGTGAAAGTCTGAGACAAACTCATGCCCACCACATCTTCGAAATGAGGGGCAACTTTATTTTTCAAGTTTTCTCTGATTCGGTCAAAGACCACAATTGTATCGTTAACTGACAAACCTAAGATGGTTAGCAAAGCGGTCAAAAATAAAGCGTCAATTTCTGTCCCCTTAAAGTGACCCAACAAAGCAAAAACACCCGTCGGAATAATCACATCGTGAGCCAGAGTACTAATAGCAATGATGCCATACTTCCACGAAGCAACCGGTCGAGACACGCCCCAGAAAGCAAAAGAGATGAATAAAACAATCATCAGAGCCACAATCACAATAGCAATTATGCCTCTAGTGGCTAGTTCATTACCTAAGGTTGGACCAATTGAGTCCGAACGCTTTTCGGTGAAAGAATATTTACCTTCAACTGAAGCCTGTTTAGTAAGACTATTTTTTTCTTCCGGTGATAAATTTTTTGATCTAATTACCATTCCAGATTCATCAACTGGCTGGACTAACAAATTTCCTAAGTTAGCCTTGTCTAATGAAGCTCTAAGCTCAGCTGTTTCTGGTCGATTCTGACCATAATCTAGCTCAATAGTTGTGCCACCTTTAAAGTCAATCCCTAAGTTGAGACCATACATAGCCACTGCCGCCAAAGAAGCAACGATCGCTAAGCCAGACAAGATATAAAAGAATGATCGATATTTAATTACCCACATATTAGTTATTTAGTGAAACCGCTACCGAATAAAAAGGTCGACAATTTTGTTTTATGCTTAACACCCAAAGCCAACAAGAGAGTTCGGGTGACAGTAATCGCACTAAACATACTAACCAAAATACCAATCATCAAAGTCAGGGCAAAACCTTTGATCAAACTAGTTCCAAACCAGAACAAAACTGCAGCTGAGATAATACTAGATAAATTTGAATCCCGAATCGATAACCACGCTCTAGAAAAACCTTCCAACAAAGCGTCATGAATACTTTTACCGCGACGTAACTCATCTTTTAGGCGCTCAAAGATAAGCACATTAGCATCGACAGCAATCCCGATCGACAAAATTAGCCCCGCCATTCCAGCAGCTGTCAAAGTAACCGGGATTAATTTAAACAAGGCCAGCATGATAGCCACGTAGATTGATAAAGATATAACAGCAATCAAACCAGGTAAGCGATACCAAAAAATCATAAATAGAGCGATGACCGCCAAGGCTACTGCTCCAGCCTTGACCCCTTTATCAAAAGCCTCTTGCCCCAAAGTCGCCCCAATTGTTTGAGATGAAGCCAATTTGATTGGTAGGGGTAAAGCACCAAGGTTTAAATCACGAACCAAAGTCTTAGCTTCGTCGACGGTAAACTGGCCAGTTATTTCCGCTCGACCATCTTTAATCGCTTCACGTACGTTAGGCGCTGACAACAGTTGACCATCTAAATAAATAGCAACCGACTTACCGACATTCTCACTGGTAATTTTGGCAAATAATTTTGCTCCTTCCTCATTGAATTCTAGGCTAACCCCTGGACCAGACACCCCTTCTCCACTAAAAGACACACTCGCTTTTTTTAAATAACGGCCAGACAACCCAGTCGACACATACAAAGGATCTTCACTTAAAAGTGGATTAGCCTTTAATAAAGATTCGATAGTGGTTGAAGCATTGCTAGTGATACTTAATTGAGCTTGTTCATAAGCTTTTTTTATTTGCTCTTTTTCTGGACCATCCGGTCGTTCTGTTTTAAATTCCAAAACTGGAGTTTTGCTAATTAACTGTAACGCCTGGTCAATATTAGTAACTCCCGGCAATTCCACCACCAGTCGATGTTTAGCCTCAGCTCCCAAACCAGCTGTTTCAGTAAAAATTTGCGGTTCAGAAACTCCAAACACGTTAATTCGTCTTTCAATCACCTCTCTCAATGAGTCCATCGCATCCTTCACATCCCCAGCTTGTATAACTGAAGTGTCAGCATCATAAACTAAACGAGTTCCACCCCTAAGATCCAAGCCTAATTTAAAAGGCTTAGATAAAAATGAATCAGGAGTGACAGTCTCGGAGTGGTACACAAAATATCCAACCCCGACTCCCAGCAACAACAAAATAACAGCAAAAATACGGTAATATGACATAAGTATCAATTAAACGATGTAATAGGGCTATTATAGAGAAAATAGCCCGTAAAGCAAGGTTAAACCCGGCAAAACACTTGCGTGCTTTGCCGGGTCAAAATAGAAACAATTACCGACGATTTAAGGTGATGTTGATTTCAAGCGCCTCCAGATATGCCCTGGAACTTTCTAGGGTTCGAAGCCTTTTGTCGGCTTTATCGACCCAACCATCAAGAGCACCTTTTAGTACATCAGAAAACCGGGAATAGCTGATTCGAGCAAGAAGATCCCATAACCCGTTTTGGAACTCCCAAACCTGAGTTTCGACACCACATCTAAAGCCAGTACTCATACTCCAGAACACATCCAACTGACGCAAGCGACCATCACGACCAAGGCCCCAGAAATGATCAGTCTTGCCCTCCCTGTTAAAAGGAGAAGGGTCCCAAATCCCCTGAATTCTTTCACCTTGGGACATCTGCTCGATACGACTGAAGTGACAATCCTTCCCTGCTACTACTGTCTCAAAAAAAGGAAGGGTTTCTGTCGACAAAAACGGATGGAATCGTTTCAAAAGCAACTCCGCAGCATGGACTTCACGATTCGTGGGCGTACCCATAAAACAACTCCTTCGTCACACGTTCGGCGTACCGTTTGGTGACTTTTTTAGACACGGTATTATGCCTAAATCTAGCCCAATTTCTAACACACTTATTGTCCGTCTACAAGGTCTAAAAGATTTGCAAAAAGAAGTACCAAAGTCAGAGGGCCAACACCACCTGGTACTGGTGTAAACAAAACAGCTTTGTCAGCGCAGGCCGGGTCGGCATCACCGGCCAGCCGGCCACTGGCTTCGGAAGTTGCGGCGTCGATAATGACCACTCCATCTTTGATCATGTCCAGTTTAATTAGCCCTGGCTGGCCGGCTCCCAAAATCAAAATATCAGCATGTCTGGTAATCGCTCCGACATCCACCACCTTACTGTCCACCACCGTCACATCATAACCATCACTAGCCAACCATAAAGCGACTGGGCGACCCACTAATTTACCCTGACCAACCACAACGATCTTTTTGTCAGCTAATTCAATCTGACTAGTTTTCAAAATCTCTTGCACTGCTCGCACTACCGGTGAAGGCACCTTGGCATCCTCACCCAAACTATCTGGATCTTTAGCCGGTGGAATCAAATTAATTATTTCCTCTCGATTAAGATGGTCGGGTAATGGTAGTTGCACCAACACCCCATCAATGTCTTGTCGAGCGACTAATTTTTCTATTTCTAATTTTAAGTCAGCTTCTACAATATCAGCCTCGTATTCAAATAGTTGAACATCCACTCCAACATTTTCCCCCACTGCTTTTTTACGATTAATATATTTAACCGATACCGGATCATCTCCAACAATCACCACCGCTAAAGTAACCGGTTTACCTAAACCAGTTACTTTAGCTCGAAGCTCGGCCTCGATTTTTTTACTTAAAGCTTTGCCGTCTAAAATCATAGTAATCCAGCCAACTGTTTTAGTTCATTAATTCCCTCTTCAATCGACACTTGCGGCTCCCACCCAAGTAGCTCCTTGGCTTTAGAGTTATCGGCTTTTGTGTCTTTTGGCTCAAGTCGTGCAGGTAAAAACTCAACAGGACCACCAACCAGTTCCGCAATTCTTTTAACAGACTGGTTGTTACCTGCACCGATATTTACAACCTCCCCCCGACCTATTTTGAGGTTATCTAGGCAAAGTAAATTAGCCCTGACAATATCTGTGACGTGGGTAAAATCTCGTGTTTGCTCACCGGACCCACAGATAGTTAGTGGTTCGTTATTTTGTCGTTGTTTTATAAACTTGGTAATCACCAACGGATAAGATGCTTCAGCACTATCACCTGGACCATAAACATTAAAATATCTTAAACAAACGGTCGGTAAACCATAAATTTCAGTAAAAGTTTTCGCATATAATTCACCAATATATTTTTGTAAACCATAAGGACTTTTTGGTCTAGCTGGCATGGTTTCCACTAATGGTAAGATGTCTTGATCCCCATAAGCAGAAGATGAAGCTGAGTAAACAAAAATCTTTACTCCAGCATCCTTAGCAGACACTAGAAGATTTAGAGTACCTTTAACGTTAGCCTCATTGCTTTCTATTGGGTGATCTATGGAAAAAGAAACTCTAGGTAAAGCAGCTAGATGAAAAACCGCCTCCACGCCAACTAAAAGAGGTTTAAGACTATCTAGGTCAGTAATATCAACCAGGTGGAACGAGACACCATCAGGAATCCTCTCCTTTTTACCAGTCGACAAATTATCAACTACCACCACCTGATGACCATCTTTGAGTAAGGCTCGAACTAAATGTGCTCCGATGAAACCAGCCCCTCCACTCACTAAAATTTTTTTAGATATCATAATTTAAGAACCTTTAGCTGATAATAATAAAGCGACTGTTTTTAAACCTATTTTTATATCCAACCAAATACTTCTATGCTTAATATAATACAGGTCGTATGATAATTTGTTGCGTGTCTCGACAACATCTAAACCATGATGAGGATGGGCTTCATGATACATTTGAGCCCAACCAGACAAGCCAGGTTTAATGATATGACGAATATTGTAATAAGGAATCTGATTACTATATTTTTCAACTGGATCGGCAAACTCTGGGCGTGGACCAATCAAAGAAATATCTCCTCTTACAACGTTCCACAACTGAGGCAATTCATCAATCCTGGTCTTTCGTAAAATCTTACCAACCCTGGTTACTTTGTTTTTGTTCACAGCTCCCCACACTCCACCGTCGTTACTATTAGTCATCGTTCTAAATTTTATCAAATTAATTGGTTGATTGTTTTTACCAACTCGAGTTTGATATGAAAATAAAGGACCTGGTGTTTCTAGTTTTATTAAAACAAAAACAATTGGATATAAAATCAAAGATAAAATCCCAAACACCAAACCAACCATCAAATCGGTTGTTCGTTTAAAAAAATCATAAAATGGTTTTGGTTGATTAGACAAATGTTCCAAGAACCAACGTTCACTAATGATCGAAACCGGGACTCGACCATAAACTTCTTCATAAATGTCTTCAATATTAGCAAAGCGGACTCCAGAAAAAAGCATTCGATAAAAGTTGGCAAACAAAGGGGCACTAGCAGTGTCGTGGGAATTAAAGACAACCATCGACACCTCTTGCGGTAAAGCTCTAGGCTCACCATCCCGAACAGTAATCCCATACTTACTATTCTTCGCAAAAGTCTGTCTTAACTCTTCAACTTCTGGGCCACCACAGGCAAACAAAATTGATTCTTGAGCTGGTCGAATAACAAAACCAACCCCTAATCGACGCCACACCAACAAAATTAAACAAGAAACAACTAAAAATATGAATAGATTAGTTTTAGGAGTAATCCCAAAATAAGGAATCAGATAAAAGAATAGTAGTGCAATGATTATGTTGACCACCTGGGCATTGAGAATAGCACTAGTCAATTTTCTTTCCAAAAATAGAGTTCTAGACCCGTAAAGATCGTACATAAAAAAGACCAGACTCCAGAGAATAAAAATAATAGCAAATGGAGCTAGGTGATCAAAAAAAAGTTGAGTGCTTGGCCAGCCTAGATAACGAATAATAAGCGTCAACCATAAGGCTATCGCTAGGGCAAGCAAGTCACCCAAGAACAAAAAAACTGTTTGAGTGGTAGTCCCAAAACGCATAAGTAGCCGAATAATACAACAAAATAACCTTTTATGCTACCCTAGATACTAAGTACTATTATGACTAAAAAAGTTCTATATTTAATCACTAAAAGTAACTGGGGTGGAGCCCAAAAGTATGTTTTTGACCTGGCCACCAACCTACCTAAAGACCAGTTTGAGACAGCTGTGACTAGCGGTGGCACCGGAGCCAAAGGAGCTGAGGTTGGTCAACTGGCCAATAAACTAGCCGAGGTCAGCCTCCCTTTCTACCCGATCAAATCGTTCACTCGTGATATTTTTTTATTTAACGAACTAAAAGCTTTTTGGGAAGTGGGTTTGATTATTAAAAAATATAGGCCAGACATTCTTCATGTTAATAGTTCTAAAGCGGCTGGTGTCGGTGGTTTCGTCGGGCGACTAATTGGTGTTAAAAAAATTATTTATACCGTTCACGGTTGGCCTTTTAACGAACAGCGAAATTTTATCAGCAAATTCCTGATCTACTTTTTTTCGTGGCTAACCTGTTTTCTAGTTCATGAAGTAATTGTGATCAACGAAAAAGATTTTGCGCAAGGCAAGAAAATGTTTCTAGTGGGTAAAAAAATGCATCTAATTTACAATGGTCTCGCTCCTATTTCTTTCCTGTCCCAATCAGAAGCTCGTAAAAAGTTAAGAGAAATAACTATCCACAATTTTTCTGATTCAGATTTAATTGTAGGTTCAATCGCTGAACTCCACCCCAACAAAGGATTAAACTATTTGATTGAGGGAGTAGCGCAGGCACCAGAATGGAAATTAATAATAATTGGCGGTGGTCAAGAAAAAACCAATCTTGAAAAATTAATCCAGAAACTCAATGCAACTGATCGAGTATTTCTAGCTGGCTTTGTCACCAACACTTCCACCCTACTCAAAGCTTTTGACGCTTCCGCTCTTGTCTCTCTCAAAGAAGGTCATCCTTACGCTGTGCTGGAATCGGGCCTCGCCTCACTCCCTGTTATTGGTTCAGACATTCCTGGCATTCGAGCGATTATTGACTCACCAGACAAAGGCATGTTAGTTCCCCCAGCCAACCCCCAGGCTATTACTGAAGCCCTAAATAAATTAGCCAACGACCCTACCATTCGACAGACTCAAGGCGAGAATCTCCAAAATAAAGTCCAATCAGACTTTAATATCGAAAAGATGATAAATAGCACCACTCAGTTATATTAGGAGATCTATATCTTTTTTATCGAAGCAACCACAGCCAAGTGATCACTCACTCCATCTACTAATTTAATGTCCACCACTTCGTAGTGAGGAGTAGTAAATAAAGCATCAACCATATAAGGTAAGTAACCAGCTCTGTGCAGATTTTCATCTAAACTAGTTACCACCTCTTTTGGAATATTATCTTTGTACATCGTCGCCCAGTTATCAAATATATCTGTTCCACGGGGACAGTTAGTATCACCAGTAAAAATAAGTTCGGGCATAGAATTTAACATTTTAGTTAAATCAACTTGAAGTTCTTTTTGAAAATCAGACACCTCATTCCCAACATGATTTTTGGGGAAATGGGTCGTGGTAACGGTAAAAACATCATCACCACTGACCACATCAACTCGCACTAAAGCAAAAACAGACCAGTAGACATCGAGGGGATGCATTTTACTACCAGGCAAATGATCCACTCCTCGCCAGTAGTAATCCGCCTTCGAAGTGATAATTGACAACTGACTCAAAACACCAGCACCCAATATTCCCTCTGAATTTGTAAGCATTGGGGCAAATAAACCAGTCATACCCAACTCTGCCTTAAAGAGATTAAAAGAAACTTCGCTAACCTCTTGTAGACACAAAACGTCTGGTTTTTCTGTCTTTAAGAAAGGGGTGATTTTATCAATATGCCTATCCCCTTCGACATTTAGTTGTATTAGTTTGATCATAAAAAAATATTATATCTTTAAATCAAAATTTTTGAAATATCCTCTCTAGAGATTTTACGAACCTTAACTCCTTCCATATTTAAAATATAAGATTTCATTAATCGATGAAGTCCATCCAAGATAAGCCATCGACCTTTATTTTCCATAATATCGATCGGGTGAATTAAATCAGCTTTCATGGTTCTTTCATACTCTTTTTCATGAGCTTTCGGACTATCAATCACCTCTTGGGGTTTGAGATTATAAACCCCATCCTCCCACAAAAATGGAACATCAAAATGCCAAGTTAATTCTTTTATGTCCATTTCCTCTACTGGTACATCAAGAGCCCAAACCTTTTCTTCACTCCAATTAAAATCAAACCCGACGTCTTTAATAATTTGTGGAATATCTTTTTCCATAATTTAATTAACGTGGTCCCACAAACTCATTATGAATATCTCCTCGATGGTAAGCCAGGCGATAGCGTCGCATACCCATCAGAATTCCAAGACCAGCAAAAATAGTCAGCATGTGAGACCCACCATAACTCATAAACGAAATCGGCAGACCAGTGACTGGTAAAACTCCAATATTCATACCAACATGAATCACAAAGTGACTCATTAAAATAATAGACAGCCCTATAGCAAACAACGTTTCAAAATTGGTCGCCCCCACCAGGCCGGCCCCTAAAATCCTCCAAATAACCGTTCCAAATAAACAGAAAACAATCATCACTCCAACAAACCCCCACTCTTCAGCAAAAGCGGCAAACACGAAGTCTGTCTGAAATTCCGGCAAAAATTTTAGTCGGGACTGACTACCAAACCCTACCCCCTTCCCTAACACCTGACCCGAACCAACCGCAACCGTGGACTGAAAAGCGTTATAACCCGCCCCCTGAATATCCGACAATGGATTAACGAAAGTTTTGATTCTGTTTTTTTGATAATCAGCTAAAACAAATCCCCATAACATCACAAAAGAGATCACCCCTAAACCAAAAACTACGGCTAAATGTTTTTTAGAAATACCGGCCACCATGGTCATCCCCAACCAAATAAAAAATATGATAACAGCCGAACCAAAGTCTGGTTGGATAAAAATTAGTACGAATGGAATAAAAGCATACAAACCAGAAACTAAAATATGACGGATATGAGCAATCTCTACATGACGCCTAGTAAAATACTTGGCCAACATAATCACTAAAATCAACTTCATAAATTCCGCTGGTTGGAGTGATACCCCACCAACAGAAAACCAGCTGTACGCTGAACGGGTGGCCTGACCAAAAAGAAACACCACCAACAAAGCCAAGCAGCCCGCCAGATACAAGCTAGCCACCACTTCTGTTCGACGTAAAATCCGCCAATCGACAAAACTGAAGAATAAAAACGTGGACAAACTAGCCGTAATCCAGATCAACTGCCTCGTGAAATAGTAACTATCACTAGTAAATGAATTCATAGTAATCAAACCAGCTCCCAATAAAGGCAAGATAGCTACCACTAAAACCCAATCAATCGACACGCCCCCAAAGCGTCGTAAAATAGTCTCCAACATGATCAGTATTATTGGCGCTTAATTCTAAAAGTATTGGCTCGAGGATAGAAATCAACGTATTCTGGAGTTTTGGTCAAAGCTTGAGGCCAAGTAAAATACACATCTTTAGTTTGGCCACGACCCAAATCTTGGATCAAAGTCGCACTCCCAGTAAAAGCGTTTTGTTGACCATCAGACACAACCACCGGCACGACAATATTTTCCAAATCGTAATTTGATTCATTCGTCACCAAAGCATGAAGCTTCGGTGTTTCATCTGCAAAATTAAATTCTTTTCTAGTCACAGATAAAACTGGTTTAGCAATCTCTGGTTTATCCCAACCAGTATCACTCGTAAAATCAATAAAGGCCCGTAAAGCAATCTGGTTGTCAGTATTAATATTCGGTTCAAAAATAACAAACTTTTCTTGAGGATTAACGAACACCTCTCCCTTCCTGGTCGCCACCGTTGCGCCGAGGTCATTTGTTAATTTAATGGTGTAAAAAAGACGATCCACTCCCAAGGATCGATTTTGATTCTCAAACAAACCCATCACACTATAAGTACCAGCCACAATCGAAAATGGCCTAATCCATAAAGTTTGAGTTGGAATAACTTCACTGCGACAAACCTTAGCACAAGGACCTCCACAATCTATTCCAACCTCTTCTTGATTTTGCCGACCATCAGAACAAGTTGGTAGCGGTTTGGTATACCAATAACCAAAACCAGTCACTGCGACTATAAAAATAATCACTCCCAATAAATAAGCTAGTTGTCGGCGTCGGTTCCAAGATAACATTAGGTCTATGGTACCAAAAATCCCACCCTCTGGCGAGGATGGGATTTTTGATTTTAAGTTTTTGAATACTCTGTTCCGGCGACAAGCTACTCTCCCGCATAGCAGTACCATCGCCGCTACGGTGCTTAACTTCTCTGTTCGGAATGGTAAGAGGTGTGACCACCGCGCCAAATCGCCGAAACAGAACATTCAAACGCTTTTGAAAACTGTGATGGAAAGCCAACATAAATGTTGGCGAAAAAATTGGAGCGGATGGTATGGGACTCGAACCCACGTCTCCTTATTGGCAATAAGGCACTCTACCAACTGAGCTAACCCCGCCCGAAAAATTTTAGGGATATCCCATCACAATTTTCAAACTTTAGGTAAAACACTAAATTAAATTGACTACTCCGACAAATTAACTTGTCGGAGCGATTTGTAAAAATTTTAATTTTTACAAATCGCATGATTTTTAAATTTCCTAATAGGAATGGACGAATTAGTACACCACGGCTCAACACATTACTGTGCGTACACCTAGTGCCTATCAACGTAATCATCTCTTACGGGTCTCATAACGATATCTAATCTTGAAGTTGGCTTCCCTCTTAGATGCTTTCAGAGGTTATCCATTCCCGACTTAGCTACTCGGCAGTGCCCTTGGCAGGACAGCCGACAGACCAGCGGTCAGTTCACTCCGGTCCTCTCGTACTAGGAGCAAATCTTCTCAAATATCAACGCCTACAGTAGATAGGAGACCAACCTGTCTCACGACGGTTTGAACCCAGCTCGCGTATCTTTTTAAATGGCGAACAGCCATACCCTTGGGACCTGCTCCAGCCCCAGGATAAGATGAGCCGACATCGAGGTGCCGAACACTGCCGTCGCTGTGGACGCTTGGGCAGTACCAGCCTGTTATCCCCAGAGTAGCTTTTATCAGATAATCTTTGACCGCGTCTAAAGCGAATCCTCGGTTCACTATGTTCTGCTTTCGCACCTGCGCGACATTCACGTCTTGCAGTCAAGCCACCTTGTGCCATTACACTATCGGCACGGTTTCCATTCGCGCCTAGGTGACCTTAATAAACTCCTCCGTTACTTTTTAGGAGGATAGCGCCCCACTAAAACTACCCACCAGATACTGTCTCAATCCGTTTTTGCCGGACTGGTTAGTGCATACATTTTTACAGAGTGGTATTTCATTGTTGACTCCACGACAGCCAAAACCGTCGCTTCAAAGTCTCCCACCTATGCTACGCAGTAAAAACGTATACACAATATCAAGTTGTAGTAAAGCTTCTGGGGTCTTTTCGTCTAACTGTAGGTAGAGGGCATCTTCACCCCCATTGCATTTTCACCGGGCTAATCCTCGAGACAGTTCCCCAGTCATTACACCATTCGTGCGCGTCAGAACTTACCTGACAAGGAATTTCGCTACCTTAGGACGATTATAGTTATCGCCGACATTCACCAGGGCTTATAAAGCAAAGCACAACATCCGAAGACATTGCACCGACCTTATTTGACCTTCTGGCATTGGTCAGGTGTCACCCCCTATACATACTCTTACGAGTTCGCAGGGAGCTGTGTTTTTGATAAACAGTTGCCAGGGATACTTTAGCTGCGCCCGTCACTAGGACGGGAGGCCTTATCGCTAACTTACGGCCGCTTTTTTGCCGAGTTCCTTGAGGATCACTCACCCGTTCGCCTTACTCTTCTCGAGCTGACTACCTGTGTCGGTTTACGGTACGGTTTCATTATGCTTAATCTTAGAAGTTTTTCTTGGAAGCGTGCTTTGTCTCATTTTCCCGCGTAACCGCGGAAATTTATGCTGAGCTTGGATGTTGTCTATTACGACCAGCCTCCGGATTTACCTAAAGGCCACCCTCACCCCACAAACATAAATCCAATAATATGCGAGACATACAACCCTCCGTCACTCCATCGAAACATAACAAAGTCATGGAATATTAACCATGTGTCCATCGGGTCCGACTTTCGTCATTCCCTTAGGCCCGACTAACCCTTGGCTGATCAACATTGCCAAGGAAACCTTAGTCTTTCGGCGGCAAGGGCTCTCACCTTGCTTGCGGTTACTTGTGCCAACATTCTTGCTTCGCAACGCTCCACGGTGCCTCACGACACCGCTTCACTGCGGTTGCGAATATTCTCCTACCACGTTATTTAAAAAATAAATAACATCCGCATCTTCGGTACCACACTTAGCCCCGATAATTTGCGGCGCAAATTCTCTGAATGAGTGAGCTATTACGCTTTCTTTAAAGGATGGCTGCTTCTAAGCCAACCTCCTCATTGTCTGAGAAATTTCACCTCCTTAAGTGCACTTAGTGTAGATTTAGGGACCTTAAATGGCGGTCAGGGCTGTTTCCCTTTCGACGAGTGGAGCTTAGCCCCCACCGTCTAACTGCCGTGTACTTCGTCTCGGGTATTCGGAGTTTGATAGAGTCGACGAGATTGCTCCCTGTTCGACTCTTCCAGTGCTCTACCCCCCGAGGGTACGCACGACGCTAGCCCAAAAGCTATTTCGGAGAAAACCAGCTATTACCAGATTCGATTAGCTTTTCACTCCTTACCACAGGTCATCCGATAGCGTTGAACGACTAACCGGTTCGGACCTCCCCCACCATTTCTGCTGGGTTCATCCTGCCCATGGTAAGCTCATCTGGCTTCGGGTCTTATGTATACTACCTTTCAGGTTTCATAACTTGTCGCAAATAAATGCGACCAGTTACAAAACAAGAAGACGCGCTATTCACACTCGGTTTCCCTTAAGCTCCATCCCATAAGGACTTAGCTGAGCAGCATACATAAACTCGTTGGCTCATTCTTCAATAGGCACGCCGTCACCCCTTGCGAGGCTCCGACTCCTTGTAAGCATGTGGTTTCAGGATCTATTTCAACGCCCTCTCGGGCTACTTTTCACCTTTCCCTCACGGTACTTGTTCACTATCGGTCTCTATACGTATTTAGCCTTGCCGGTTAGTCCCGGCGGGTTCCCTCAAGCTGTTCATGTCTCGAGGTACTCAAGAATAAAAGCAAAGAAGTTGTTTTGTTTTCGTTTACGGGACTATTACCCTCTAGGGTGTTGCTTCCCAGCAACTTCAACTAACAAAACAATTTATAACTTCTCTAGTGATACTACGCTTTTACCTTACAACCCCTGATTCCTTTCGGAATAGGTTTGGGCTTCTCCCTGTTCGCTCGCCGCTACTTAGGGAATACTAGAAGCTCCTTAGTCCTGACGACAAAGTCATCGTCAAAACTAAAAAGCTTCGTTATTAGTTTATTTTCCTCCAGGTACTGAGATGTTTCACTTCCCTGGGTATGCATCTTGTAACAAGACAAGATTCTCGAAGTTTAATTCGAGAGAGTTTCCTCATTCGGAGATCTCCGGATCGAAGGTTGCTAGACACCTCCCCGAAGCTTATCGCAGCCATGCCACGTCCTTCATCGCCATATAGAGCCTAGGCATCCACCACATGCTCTTAATTTCCTATTAGGAAATTTAAAAACCATGTTTACAATTTTAGCCCTGTAACAATTTTATTTGTTACAAGTTTTGATTTAATGCTTACCTATCCGCCTCCAGTATGGCAAAGACCCCAATTAAATTGGATAGCCATAAAGTGACGGGATTCAGTTATCAATGTTCCGATTCTTGGCTGAAAAAATTAAACCGCCTGTCAGGCGGATTTTAGGCACCTATGCAAAAAGCAAGAGTCCTTTAACCCGCGTGTTTTTGGTTTAATTTGATAATCATACTGACGCTCGTTAGTATATACCCCACAGCAAAACCCGTCAAGCCAATACTGGCCAGACGGGTTTTGTCTTTAAAACAAGGGCTAAAATAGCTCTATTTTTTAGAAATATCGTTACGAAGCTTGTCTATATAACGAGCGGCTGCATCCTTTCCACCCAAACCGAAAGATAGACCGCCGGCGATCGCCAACATGGCCACCAAACCAGTAAATAGGGTCTGAGCAAAAATAGCGCCAATATCCAATTGATTGAAAGCAGCTAAGATAGCAAAGATCCAAATAGACCAACGAGTAATACCGCCCAACAAATCAGCATAATCAGTGCCAGCCGCTTTAGCAGAAGCCACTACCGCTTTTTGTAAAGCGTCCGCAATGATAGCCGCCAACAACAAAATCAGAGCGGCGGCGATAACATTAGGAATATAACCCAATATTACCTGATACAAGAAAACGTTAATCTGAGACAACTTGAGAACATCAAGAGCTGCCACTAAAAAGATAATTATTACAAATACTTTCACCAAGCCTCCGATAAAAGCACCGGAGTCTAGACGGTAGCCAGCTCGGCCGACGATCTCATCAACCCCAACACTAGCCAAAGCTCGGTCAATCTTGAGACTACGTAATACTTGAGCCACCCATCGGCCAACCACCACTGCCACCACCCAACCGACTACAAAAACAATAATGGAAACAAGAATGTTTGGCACGTACGCAACAATCTCGGCCCAGACATTTTGGAATGAAGCAACGAGCACTTCACTCCAGGTTTGAAGAATCATAATATTCTAAAATAAAACTGTTATTGATAAAACGACCTAAAACTAATAATAAGTTACACCTACAATTATACCACGATTAGACCTTTTGCGGGGGGTAATGTGGATAATAATTAGCACAACTTAATCTCATTAAAAAGGCATTTTATCTATGATTCGTTCGTGTGGATAGTCAAAAATATCTCGAATGAATTTATCGCTAGAGTTGGCTCGATATTTAAAATCATCGGTTTCCATAATTGAATAAACAAGTTCCCTACCCACCTCAGCCTCAATCCCCCGAATAATATTCTCAATCACATTTCGTTTTAGTTGGTCGCCGATAATAACCAAATCAACTCGACTATCAGTGTTTTCCACAAAAATACCAGACACAATCAACAGTTTGATTTTGCCACAGTTTTTAAATCGTCTAACCAACTCATTTTTTCGGCGAATAAAATCAGCATTCAATAGTTTTTTAATTTGAGAGGCCAAAGGAAAACCTTGGGTCAATTCCAAGCCAACCCTAGATCTTGAACCATTCTTTTGTTTCGCTGGTAAAGTTTTTTCCTTGATTACTCCAGCCGCGATTAGAGTATTAATTTCTTTAGCTAAACGTTCGGCTGGGATCTTGGCTCGACTAGCAATACTGGCTCGGTCAAAAATAGTCTCGGGATTAAATAAAAACAATCTCAACAGCTTCACCCGATGAGGACCACCAAAAAGCTTGCCTAATATATCAATCGTATTCATGGCCGGTAGTATAACAAACCCCGCTCTCGGTCACAACCGAGAGCGGGGTTTGTTAAACCGGTCATTTTATATATCAGTTATTATCAATACAACCCCTCGAGACTAAAGTCTCGAGGGGTTGTATTTAGCTCTTATCCCGCTTCCCTTTGGGAAGCGGGATCTCGCTTAAATAAATTACTATTTATTTAAGCTCGACCTGACCACCAGCGGCTTCGATAGCCTTCTTGATAGTTTCAGCTTCTTCCTTCTTAGCACCTTCCTTAACATTAGCAGGAGCAGCATCAACAATATCTTTAGCTTCCTTAAGACCAAGACCCAGGGCGTCTTTGATAGCCTTAATCACTTGAACTTTTTGATCGCCAACCGCTTTCAAGACTACTGTGAAAGAGTCTTTCTCTTCAGCCGCTCCCTCACTAGCTCCAGCGCCACCAGCGACAACCATTGCTTGAGCAGAAACACCAAACTTTTCTTCTAACACTTTTACCAATTCATGAAGTTCCAACACACTCATTGACTCAACTTTTTCTACCAAGTCTTTGAATTTAGCCGGCACTTCTACCGCTTTTGTTTCTTCCATAATAATTATCTTAATATTTGGATTAATAATATTTAGTTCGAATCTTTTTTATCAGCTATCTGACCAAGTGTCATCACAAAACTCTGGATCGGCCAATTGATCATATTTACAAATTGACCATACAGAACTTCACGAGTAGGTACCTTGGCTAGAGCAGTCATGTAGACCGCATCAGCATAATTATTTTCGAACACTCCGCCAACAATCGAAATCTGGGCTGGATTTATTTTCTGAAATTCATAAACCCCTTTAGCCGCTTCTAATGGGTCTTCACCGTAAGCTACCGCAATCTCACCTGGCAGTTCTGGCATAGAACCATTGATAGCACTGTTACTGAAACCAATCTTGATTAAGGTTTTCTTAGCTACAAAATAGCCAATCCCCTTATCTCGAAGTGATTTTCGAATCGTAGTTGCAACTCCAACAGGTAAACCATGAAATTTAACAAAGACGACTGACTTGGCACTGCCAGCCACGTCGCTAAGTTTTTTCACAATTGCTTGTTTTTTGTCTTTAGTAATTGCCATTGTTTTTGAGTAAAATAAAAAACGGCTCTTCGCCGCCGTCTCGACCGCCACACTGTTTATATCTAAACCACCACACAGTGTAGGGTTATCTTCCAGTGGGCCTCAGTAGGTCTTATAAATGCCTACTTTCTACGGCTTGGCTAAAAGCTTACCACGCTAAGGAGCTTTGTCAATAATGGAGAGTTAAGATCGCCTCTTTCATAAGCCCCCACACTATAAACCACCCCCAAACCAAATAGAATTAGTACTAAAAAACCAATTGTCATGCGCCAAAATTTAGGATTAAAATCTACCATATAATTATCTACCAATTATATCGTGAATCATCTTAAAACCAAGACTTGGTATATTTTTAAAAGAATCATACCAGCTAGCCGGCTTATCTATTACGATTGAAATAGTTCCAACCCCAGCCACCTGATTAGAACTGGTAGAGCTCACTATTTTAGTGGGTTCATCCTCAACCGCTATTACTTTTTCTTTTTTAGCTAAAGATGATTGTTGAGGAGCTAAAGTATTTACTTGATTAGAAATCAAAGCCAACCGGGATTCTATTTCCGCTAGACTAGATACCAAATGATCACTTTGACCTGTTGTTATTAATGGGTTTAAAGTAGTCGCCAAGTTTTTATTCTGGGGATCTTTCAAAAAAATATTTTGAGTGGTCGATCCAATCGTAAAACCCAAAATCCCAAAAGCCACTGGCAGATGACCACCAGGCACAATCAAGGTGTCGGTGGGAAAAACAAAGTCTTGCGAACCATCCCCTATCCTCCAATCACCAATATTAACTTCTCGGTTGGATTTATTTTTTAAAATTAAATACCCAGACAAGAAGTCAATTACTTCTATCTCTACTTCTGGTTTAGTGACGACCACCCTAGTTCGCGAAACCGCTTTCTCGGTACCGGATACAGCGTTGAGAACTATCTCATAAGTACCGGGTAGGGCATAAGCATGTCTCACTGATTTACCTACATAGCTAGTCCCATCCCCAAAACTCCAAGTAAATGATGGGTTGAAAAAATCACCACCTCTTGTCACCACAGCATCAAAAGACACCAAGTTGCCAACCACACTTATTTGTTCTCGACCGGCGCTGACTTCAAATTTTATGGGACTGGCGGTTGAACTAAGGGTCACCGAACTAGAGTGAGCTGAGGATGTCCCCCCACTAGAACTGTTGGTCGCGTTAGAGACTTCAGCAGTCACTGTGGTAGTCGAGGTGGTCGATGTTTCTTCCTCAGAATCACTGTCTCCATTAGGTAGCGAAACAGTTACTGTTTTTTGGTAAGTTTCCCAATCGTTGTTTTCAGGCGACCATGTATCACAAGAAGTTGTTACTTCACTTGGTCGCAAAAAAGTTTTTAACGAGAAAACAGTCTCAGACACTCCATTTAAACTAAAATAAAAATTACGATTACTGACCCCGTTTTCGTTTTTAGGGATATTACTTTTTATTTTAGACCCGATCTCAACTTTAGAACTACTGAAGAAAGTTCCTCCCGCTGAAGATTCTAATTCAAAACAAGTAGTTAACGTTCTAGAATTTAAGGCTCTAACTGTAATTGAGTTTTGCTCAGAAGCACCAATAATACTATTTCCTTCATCGTTACCCACTAAGACAATATATTCTCCATTAGCTAAAACCAACTTCGGTAAAAATACTAGATTTAAAATCACTAAACCGATTAAACAAAGTTTATTTGTCATCGTTTTAAATATTAAGACTATATCTATAATCTTAATCCTAGCTAAACCGACTGACAAAAATGTTTTCCCCACCCTATCAATACCAAGGATAGCCCTCGCTAAAGATTAGTATTTAATCTGATCAACAAGAAGGCCATTGGCATCATACAAGGTAATGGTTTCTCGCTCTTTTGCCCACATCTCCCAGACTTGACCCAAGTAAACTCGCCACTCCCCTTTGAAAAAATCGTCATCCCCTGAATGGTATTTTAAACAACTTTGGTAGTTGAAATGCTCTTTCAAATAATTTTTACACAAATTAGAGAAGCCATCGATACCATCGACGTAACTACCTCGGACCACTTCATTACCAATCCTCTTATAGTCCGAAATGTCAGGAGTCCGGCAACGCCCTAATCTCTGAGTGACATACTTGTAACATTTTTCCGCTAACTGCGGTACGCCAATTTCTTTTCGAGGGTCAGGACAAGTGAGTGGTAAAGACGGCACAAAATTATAATCAGGTGTCTGTTCAATATAACCAGTACACTTATTGGTTTTAAAGCTACGAGTAATATCAAAATCAGTACGAATTGCAGTAGGGCTACCCGTTGTCACAATGGCCCTCTCACCAGCCTTGAGAGTAATGGGACCCACCACATCATGGTCTAGCCCCGTAAATAAAACTGAACCGAAAGGAATAG
Organism: Candidatus Vogelbacteria bacterium; assembly: GCA_021414225.1. NCBI lineage: Bacteria > Candidatus Vogeliibacteriota > Candidatus Vogelbacteria bacterium. Next base: position 22,717 of record JAIOOX010000001.1, read on the forward strand.
CCACTCGTTTTGAGACACCTGTCACTATTTCACCATTTTGTTCATAATATCGATTATTAAATCCATTTTCCAAGATCCAACCGGAAATATTAACTTCTCCTTTATTATTAGAAGCAGCTTGTAAAGTAATATATTCTTCACTGGAGCGGTAAGACGAACCAGCATTACCCCTCCCTAATTTTATTTTTCCCTTCCAAGGTGAGGTAGTAGAAAAACTATTATTGGAGTTACCAACACTGTTTGACCCAGACCCGGCAGAACTTTGGTTATTATTATCAATACTAGAACTATTATTTGGGTCAAAGTTAACTTTTGGTACAGCTATTTGCAACGAAGCTGGTGTTAAAAACAAAGACTCATTGCTCTGTTTTTTACTGATTTGACCACTACCAGTCCACAAAGCAAACAAGGCTCCAATAACCAAAAAGAAAAAAAGTAAGTCATTTTGAAAACCTCCAGACATAAGATTATATTAATTGTACTACAAAATTAACCAGTCTGACTATTGATTAGAGTCTGAAAACAAAAAACTAATTACTGAGCTTTGACTTCAATCTTGTCGCCAGCCACCAAACCCTCAATCACCTCCACTAGACCATTATCACCATAGATACCCAATTTGACGGGAGTGGCAACCACTTGGCCGTTAATGTATTTTTTCACAGTTGATACTCCTTTGTCAGTGGTAATAGCATAGACAGGCACAACCACTACCTGATCTTTAGAATCAGTGGTAATAGATAAATTAGCGGTCAGACCATTTTTTAAGCGCTCGTCTTTTTCAGTAAAAGAGACTTTGATTTTGTAGTTAACCACCCCATCGATCAAAGTTTCAGCTGGATCAATATAGAAAACCTCGCCAGAAAAATTTTCACCAGGAAAAGCGTCCAAGGTAATGGTCGACTTCTGACCTACTTTTATTTTACCAATATTTATCTCCGGAATATTAGCTTCCACTTCGAAGGAATCAGGATTAAGGATGGAGACCAAAACTTCACCAGCAGAAACCGATTCACCCACTTTAGCTTCTTGTTTGGTAACGACACCCGAAATAGGTGCCGTTAAAGACAACTTCGAAAGGAGGGCTTGCTTTTCAGCTACCTGAGCTTCTGCTTGTTTAATCTGAGCACTCTGAGTTGAAACTTGCCCGTTGCTCAACTCCGCCGCACTTAGACGAGCACTATTCCAATCTTGACTAAATGAAGAAATATTGGAAATTTTTTCATTAACGCTTGTCCGAGCTGAGGAGATTGTGGATTTATAGTTATTAATAGTCGATAAATAACTATAGTCCCCAGTATCAAAAGAATTAACTCCTAAAGAAATATCATCTAACAATGTCTGTATCGCTTCTAGTCTATTGCGAGTAATATTGATAGATTTTTCTTTATCTTTTAGAAAATCTGGACCATAAATATCTGCTTTCCACTCTTCGAGGATGCGGTCAACCCTTCTCTTGCCAGTTGAAATTTTACTTCTTAAAACGTAATCATTTGTACTCAAGCTAACACTCTGACCATTATCATAAAACTGAATTTCAAATGAAGGTGAGGATGAATTGGGATTTTTAAAAAATTGATTTACATAGTTCTTTAAAATATCATCGGCCGAAAAATAGGCACCACGCAAAGAGTCATCTAAATTTCTCTCCACATCTCCTAAAGATATTTTAGAGTCATTCAGTTTTGCTTTCTGATAATCTAGATTAGCTTGAGTTGAACTCAACTCCGCATAAGCTTTATTTTTATCCAGACTAACTAAAATCTGACCAACTCCAACAGTGCCACCTACCCGAGGACCAACAAATGAAACTAAACCCGTTTGCTCAAAAGCTAGGTCAACATAACTTTCCGCCCTAGTTTCTCCGGCCACCGAGACAGTCTGAGTAATAGGTCCAGCCGACACAGAATAACTCTCGACTGCATTACTAGTATTTCTTAAAAAGAAAAAGGCTATCAATGCCAGAGCTAAAATGGACAGTCCCCCTATCCACCAGTATCTTTTTCTTAGTTTAAATTGTTTTTCAAAAATATTTATCATTAGTCAATTGAAGCATACCTAGTTTAAATAATAAAGGCTTTGGTAAAGTTTATATTTGTCTAAAAAAGAATAAGTCCAGGTCTGGAAAAGTTTTAATAGATTTTTCTACGTAAGCGACCACCTCCTGACTCTGTTTAATTTTAGGATTAAGCGCCAAACCACGACTAGAAAACTCTCTAGCCAAATCAAACTTTCTCATATAAACATAAGCGACGGCTTTCATCCAGTAAGGTTGGGGACTTTGGGGAACTAGTTCTATCGCTTTATCTAGAACCTGCTGGGCCTCGACTAGATTGTTATCACCAAATAACATCGAGTAAATTAAAACATCAGCCAAACCTAAATGGGCTCTAAAATTATCCGGATTATTTTTTAAGTACTCTCTATACTCATCCTTGATGATCAACAACTCCTGTCTGATACTTTCTACTTTTTTAGGGTTTTCTAAAACCTTAGGATTTTCAGCCACCCCTCTCTGGAAATCAGTCATCGTTCTCCATAAAATAGCTTGTTTATCAATTTTCGATCCAAACAAAGCTGGGTAAAGTGGAATTCTTTTGTCTGTATCACCCACCATCCTCAACTGCCCATTAGCCACCTGTGAGTTTAGAAAAGGATACAACCCGTAAATTAAAGAAAAAATAGTAAGAATGGTGACCACTCCAGCAGATAAGTACTGACCCACTAGTCCAAACTGTATTTCTTTATTTTGGTAAGACCAATTTCTGTGGAACAGTACCGCAGCGGACACAAACATAAAACCTAGGATTGGATAGGAGATCGAAGTGTCAAAAGCGGTTTGTAGTTCTAATAAATGTAGCGGAAAGTAAACAGCCAAAATCACTGCCAATAATTTATCCTCTTGCTCTGAGGCGTTTAGAGCCACATAGATCAAAGATAGTAGAGAGACTATGTAGACCAATAAATAGAGGCTCAAGCCCACCAGACCATTGTCCACCAATTGATCAATAAAGATATTGTGGGCCCGATCAAACCAGGCCTCCCCTCCATATTCATTCTGTAGTAACCGATTATCATAGTTAACCTCAAACACTCTTTCAAAATTATCCTGACCAAAACCTAGATAAGGCCTTTGGGAGATGGCTTGCTCAGAAACTGACCACACCAAAGGTCTAGCCGCAGAGGATTGACTCAAGTAAAAATTACGGACCAACCCCCCAGAAGACAGCAGAGAGAAAATAAGAAATACTATCCCAATAAACACACCCCCAGCCAAAGTATAACTTAATATTGATCTTAATTTATGATCTTTAATTTTAGCTAGCAACCAAACAAAAATTAAACTAACCAGGGATAGGATAACAACGTAGGTGGTCGCTCGGGCTTCGCCAATTATACCGTCAGAAAAATCGCCTCGCCAAATTTTGCTACTTATAATATAAGGATTTACCAGTAAACTAACTGGTAGTAGATACAGCCACCATTTCTTAACTTTTTCTTTAGCTACAAAATAAACAGACAACATAAAAGTAGCAAAAAGATACATCGCCGCGAAACTGGAGTTACCAAAAGTAAAACCGTCGTTTGGATTAGATTTGAACAATAAACCTAGACCCTCTGGACCTAATACTGACAAGATGGAGTAGAAACTAGTTGATAAACAAATAATTAAAATAAGCCGGTCATGTTTAGACCGATCATTAACTATAACAAGACTCATTAAAACCAAAACAATACCTAGACTGATAAAATACCAAAGCCCAGTCATTCGAGTAATCACCGACCAAAATGAGTTAGATAAACTTAAACCCAAAAAACCCGATAAACAAACAGATCCCAGATACAAGGTTAAAGATAAAAAGATGGGTGATTTAGCTATAACCAGCTTTCTTTTGCTTGAAAAAATAAAACCCAAAAAAACCAAACTAAGCAGTATTGAAAAAATTACTAAATTAACAGATCTAGTGGTTGACCCAGAGTATAAAAAAGAACCGTACAAGATAAATGGAAAAGACCCAAAAAACAAATAGATTAAATATTCTATAACCACTAAATACGAGGACTTTTCTTTGTTTATTAGCATATGTTTTATTATAAACCACTGTTTGTAAAACAACAAAAAACCGCCCAATCGGGCGGTTTTTTGTTGTTTTACAACAATTACAAAGTAACGAACTCTACTATAATTAGTTAAGAGTTGCGTTAACCTTAAATGAGTTAAGGTTTGAAGTGTAAGCGTTGTTTGGAGTAGCGTCAGTCTCATCAGTTGTCCAACTAACACCTCCCAATTTAACTTGGAAGTTGCCACTAGAACCAGCTGCTGGCAATGAAACGGTTGTAGTCAACTCAAATGTTGCACTTTCACCATCTTCAATTGTCCAAGTACCAGCTGAAGTTACTGTAGGCTCTACAGTGTCCACGTTAATAATACGAGTTGATACACCACCAACAGTGGCAGTACCATTTCGATCAACGTTAACAGTAGTGTAACCAGCTGTAACACCAGTAAGTTGTTTATCTGACAGTGATGATACGTAAATAGTATCACCACTTGCAGTTACCTTAAACTTGATGACGAAATCACCAGAGTCGTTATTCGCTACAGCGTTATCGGCTACAGGTTTAGGAGTAACACTAACCAATGTCAAACTAATACCACTGGTTCGTAATTCTTGAGCTTCACCAGTAGCAGTACCTGATTTCTCTGAAGAGTCAGAAAGTTGATCACCTTCTTCGTTTTCAACATCCATCAAGTTACGGTTACTTGTAGTAACATCAGCCTTCAAAGTAGCACCGTTTACGAAGATTGAGCCGTCAACATCGTTAACATCAGCTAATACTTCGAATTCAACAGTATCACCAGCATCTAAAGCTAGATCAAGGTTGTCGAAAGTTACAGTACCAGCAAGAGCGGCAGTTACACTCATGGTTTCAGTGTATTCCTTACCATCAATCTTAAGTGTTACTGAACCAGCAATGTCATCAACACCGTTAGCAGAACCACCGTTAGCAGTAGCTGTGAAAGTTACAGGGAACTCATCAAGAGTTGCATCTGAAGTACCTTCAAGCTTTAGCTTACCCTTAAGCAAAGTAACGTTATCAGTATTTGATGAATCATCAACTTCAACGATACCAGCTTCTGGACTGTCTGAGTCAGTAGAGATCTTAAGTTCAGTATCAGCTGAACTTGAGAAACTAACGAAATCAATAGACACATCCATACCGTCAATATCACCAGTTGAAGTGTCTGTAGTTGAAACACCAGAACCATCAACGAAGCGAATACTGTCAATATCAACTGTCCAAGAATCACCTCCAATATCACCAGAATCTAGGTTATTAGCAGCATCAACTGAAATGAACAATTGAGCTGTTTTGTCAGCCTTGATTACAGCATTGGAAACAGAAATAGTTTTTGAGTAAACACTTCCATTTTCAGTGAAGTCATCTACATCAGCTGAGCCGATTTTAGTAGAACCCAACCAAATAGAAACTGAATCAATATAATCATCAAGATTATCTGAACCAGATGTACCAGTTGAATCAAAACTTACTTTAACAGCAGTGATAGAAATATCACCGTCGTTAGAAGCCTCTACATCAGCTCCTAATACTTTAACACCCTCTTCACCATCACCTACCTCTTCACTGTTGTAAGAACCAAGTTCATCAACATCTGAAAGAGTTCCGAATGAACCAGTCAAAGGACCAGTAGTTGCTGGAGTACCAGGAGTTGCTGGAGTACCAGGAGTACCAGCCATAGCGTTAAGCGCGGTTCGTGAGATAGGACCCACGTAACCAGCTGCTGGAGAAATACCAGCAGCAGCTTGCCACTTAGCAACAGCTGCTTGGGTCAAAGGACCAAAGTTGCCATAAGCAACACCAGCAGGCATAACCAAGTAACCCTTAGCAACCAAAACTTTTTGAAGTTCAGTTACATCAGCACCAGTAGAACCGATAGTCAAATTACTAGTAAATTGGTAACCACCAGTAGATGTACCAGTAGTGGTTGTACCACCTTGTAGCTGAGCAATCATTGCTGTTAACTGAGCAATTTGGGCCTTAAGTGCATCAACATCAACTGTTTGAGCACTAGCAGGAACTGCTACAGCAACAAGCATGAAAGCGGCAACTGCCAAAGCAGAGATTTTTTTCATACTCATAAATAAATAATATGTGAACTAATAATTTTAATTAACTAATCAACCTTTTTATACTTCAAGACTTTACTGATTGTTTCCAATCTCAAATCCCAAAGTACGCACCATCTCAACTTTCGACGGTTTGACATAGTGCAGTTTGATTTCGATTTTTATTAACCTTGAACTACCTACTCCGCATTATATTAATGGTGCGTTTTGACAGCCAAGGGTTAATAAACAAAAGGGAAGAAATCTGATCGGCAGACAGATAGATCGTGACGGAATTTATTTTTAACCTTATTTAATTTTCAAAGTTCAGTCAGCCGGACAACTAGCGACCAGATTACAACGTCAAAGATTATTATACTATTGTCCAGCCTCACCCACCAAATTGATGGGCTTAATAATGTGGATAAGTAACAGTATTTTGACTCTGACGATCTCTGGAGGTTGTTTATTTTCCACCAGTTCTCAGGCTCTAGTTTAACCTAAAATGGTCAAATAGTCAACGAAAACGTCTCCCTTTGCCCTAGACTTGAACACATGAAAATAATTATTTTTAAGAGACAAGCGTATAGCGACTCCACCGTCTATCCCCCTTTTTTCTAAGTAGTCCTTTTTCTACCATCAAAGACAAGTCACGTTGGATGGTTTTCATACTACATTCCGGAACTACTGTGGCTATGTCCTTTATGGATAACCAACCTTTGTCTTTTAGAAAAGAAACAATCTTATCGTGTCTATCATTTTTTAAACCAGATTCAACTTCTAACTTATCAGTCGCCTGTCGGTCTGAAGTTTTGTCTTTAATATTTCCGGTTTTTAATTCTTTGGAAAAAGACTGACCTTGAGGTAAATTTTTGGCGTTAGAAACTGTCCCTAAATAAGCTCTATCAGTCACCTGATTTTGGGTTGGCAAACTAGAATAACCAGGTTGTCGATCATAACCCGACAACATAAACAGGCGCATCGATTCACGAACCGAAGCATTAATATTATCAGCCAATTTTTGGTATTCCTCTCTAAGTAAAACTAAATTCATGGTGGAAACAGTTCCAGCCGAGACCGCAACCGATACAAGGGTATTTAGATCGTTAATAGATTTGACTAAAGTATCAACATCAATGTTTTTATAAAAGACAAAGTCCTGACCGTAATCAGCCATGTGCTCTGTTTCCACTTTTTTAATATCAGACAAAATACCTAAAGCTGATTCGCGTAACTTCCACTTCAACGGCTCGCTGTCCGATAAAAGCGAGGTCACCAAATACAACGCCGAAGTTAGTCTTTCTGTTTTTAAGACAACAAAACCAAAGGCGGTATTATCCTTCAAAGTCAGGTTAGTTTGGTTGTCCTTTGTGTTGTCCATAAGTATTCTGTCTTTTAGATAAATTGTCTCTTAAACCAGATAAAAGACACTCCTAATGTGTCCTTTATTATATATTAGACATAAAGTTTTGTCCAATGCCTTTAAAGGACGTTTTGTTTATATGGCTCAATCAAGCCTTCTTTTGCGATCATTATCTTGATATAATAATTAGGCATCACAAACCACCCCTTCAATGGCGCGTAAAAAAACTACCAAAAATAAAAAGGACCACGGGGACGAAGAACTAGTCAGCCCCCGCCTACAGGCCGAAACTCGTTACGGTATTATGGCTATTGTTTTTTTTACTTTAGCCCTCTTTTTTATTCTCTCTTGGTTTACCAAAGCCGGTCTAGCTGGACAATATACTTACCAAGTACTGGACTATTTATTCGGGGCTGGCTATCTACTAGCACCGACTGTTTTTCTAGTCTTAGCCATCTCTTTCCTCCAACTATCCAAACCTAACTTTATGGCTCATCGTTTGATTGGTGGCTTACTACTTTTCTGTTCATCTCTCGGTATTACTAGTATTATCGTGGACCCTGAAGCAGGCGGGGTCGTCGGCAATCTCATCGCCACCCCTTTCCTAAAATTATTTGATATCTACTCTAGTTTAGTTTTCCTAGTCGCCCTGATCATCATCTCAGTCTTGATTATGTTCGAAACCAAAATCACTCTCGGTTGGGGCATTTTCAGTCGTCTATTTAAACAAAAAGAATTGGCGTCTGAGACCGAAGATATTGAACCGAATATTGTCGGCCAACCAGACACTGATGAGGAAGAAGAAAACACTCCCAACAGACCAGTTAAACCGGTGGCCACCAAAACTGAAACCCCCAACGAAATGGGGTTACTCGGCTCTTTGGTTGGTTTTACTAAAAAAGGTACTAGCGGCTCTTTTACTCCACCACCATTATCACTCCTAGAAAAAGATAGCGGTAAACCAGGGGCGGGCGATATTAAAGCTAATGCTAATATTATTAAAAGAACTCTGGCCAACTTTGGTATTAATGTCGAGATGGACGAAATCTCTATCGGCCCGTCAGTTACTCGCTACGCTCTCAAACCCGCCGAAGGTATCAAGCTGTCTCGAATTGTCGGCTTACAAAATGATTTATCTTTGGCTTTAGCGGCTCACCCACTTCGAATCGAGGCTCCGATCCCTGGCAAATCACTTGTTGGAATAGAAATACCAAACACAGTGAAAACCACCGTTGGTCTAGGCACCTTGTTGGGCGCCAAAGAATTTACTGATTCAGCCCATCCTTTACTTGTTTCTCTTGGTCGAGGTATATCTGGTATACCAAACTTCGCTAACGTCGCTAAATCCCCTCACCTACTAATCGCTGGTACGACTGGCTCCGGTAAATCTGTCACTATCCACACTTTGATTGTTTCTCTACTCTATCGCAACCCACCAGAATTGATGCGCTTTATCATGATCGACCCTAAACGAGTCGAACTCACTCTCTACAACAAGATTCCCCATCTCTTAACCCCAGTTATTACAGACCCCAAAAAAGCTATTGCCGCTCTCCGCTGGGCCGCCAAAGAAATGGATCGCCGCTATGATATTTTGGAATCACACGCTGTTCGTGATATTCAGTCTTATCACAACAACATCCTCGCCCCAGCCACCGCCAAAGCTAGTGGTAAAGATGACGAGGAAGCGATGGAACAAATGCCTTATATTGTCATTTTGATTGATGAATTGGCAGATATTATGTCGACCTATCCTCGAGAACTGGAAGCGGCTATCGTTCGTCTAGCTCAAATGTCTCGAGCGGTCGGTATTCACTTGGTTCTATCAACCCAAAGACCATCAGTCGAAGTAATCACTGGTTTAATCAAAGCCAATATTCCATCTCGAATCGCTCTCCAAGTGGCTTCCCAAATCGACTCTCGTACTATTATTGATATGCCTGGAGCTGAGAAACTATTAGGTGCTGGAGATATGCTTTATATGTCTGGGGAAATGTCCAAACCGATTCGGGTTCAATCAGCCTTTATCTCTGAGACTGAGGTAAAAGGGGTGGTTAAATATCTGGTTGATAAATATTCTGATGCTATTCCAAATGAGATAAACTTAGGTGGACCAGAAGAAAACGGTAACTCCCTCTTTTCTACTTCTCTAGACAACGACAACGGTGACGATGATGAGCTTTATGAAGTAGCTCGAGAAGCAGTGGTGGAGGCTGGTAAGGCTTCAGCTTCTTATTTACAACGTAAACTAAAAGTGGGTTACGCTCGAGCCGCTAGACTGTTGGACATGCTGGAAGAACGAGGCGTGATTGGACCCGGTGAAGGCGCTAAAGCCCGTGAAGTGTACGGTGGTGGTCGCTCAAGTGAAGAAGAAGTTCTATAATAATAAACATGAGACAAGTCACTATCTTAAAAATGATTTCGTTGGCCCTAATCATGGTTTTTATTACTGGTTATGCCTACTCTAAGACCATTGATGTGATTCGCGGTCCAGAAATCATCATCCACTCACCTACCATTGGCTACTCCACCACAGACAATCTCATCCAAATCAAAGGCCAAGCTTTGCGCATAGCCAAACTCTACCTAGACGGCAAACAAATATATACCGATGACCTAGGTAACTTTAAGGAATCGTTGCTCCTCCCTAAAGGCTATAGTACACTCAACCTAGAAGCGACTGATATTTTCAATCGCAAAACTAGTCACAATATTCCGGTCGCCCATTTATGAACCAATTAGCCTAAATTATGATCAAGAAAAAACAATCTGCCCCCAAAGAAACCAACACCGGTGTTGATGATGCTATTAAAGCGATTCAATCTCGTTTTGGTGACGAATCTATTATTAAACTTGGAGAAAAACCAAAAGTGGGAGTTAATGCTATTCCAACCGGCTCTCTAGGTTTAGATTTAGCCCTCGGTATTGGTGGTGTGCCTCGCGGTCGGATCATCGAGATCTATGGCCCAGAATCGTCAGGTAAGACTACCCTCGCCCTTCACATCATCGCTGAGGCTCAAAAACACGGCGGTGTGTGTGCTTTTATTGACGCTGAACACGCTCTCGATCCTGAGTATTCAAAAAAAATTGGCGTAAAGATTAATGACCTTCTAGTCTCCCAACCAGATTATGGTGAACAAGCCTTGGAGATCTGTGAAAGTTTGATCCGCTCGGGTAGTATCGATGTTATCGTTATTGACTCTGTAGCCGCTCTCACCCCTAAAGATGAGATTGAGGGTGATGTTGGTGCTCAACACATGGGTAAACAGGCTCGTCTAATGTCTCAAGCTCTCCGTAAAATGACTGCCATTGTCGCTCGATCTAAGACTGTTGTTATCTTTATCAACCAAATTCGAATGCAAATCGGAGTAATGTTTGGTAATCCAGAAACTACCCCTGGAGGTAAGGCTCTAAAGTTTTATTCCTCTGTTCGTCTAGATATCCGCCGCATCGCTCAAATCAAGAAAGGTGAAGATGTTGTTGGCGGTCGAGTAAGAGTCAAAGTGGTCAAGAACAAGGTCGCTGCCCCTTTCAAACAAGCAGAATTCGATGTTCTTTATAATGAAGGAATCTCCCCAGAAGGTGAAGTGCTAGCTTTGGGTGAAAAATATGGCATCGTTAAAAAAGCTGGTGCGTCTTATAGCTACACCCCCGAAGGTAAGGATGAGGTCAAACTCGGACGAGGTTACGACGCGGCTCGCACTTTTGTCAAAGCCGACCCTAAATTAAAGAACGAGTTGGTGAAGAAAATTAATGAAGCTTGGGGTAAAGAAACCCTTGCTTAAGCTTCCAAATAGCCCAAGTCGAGCGACTGGCTTTTTTACAGAATTAAGTTACAATACTCCCGTATGGCTATGCTCGAATACAATGAAATAAAGCCCCGAAAGTACATCATTCACGAAGGTGGGCCTTATGAAGTTCTCGATTCTCACGTCTTCCGCAAACAACAACGAAAGCCAGTTAACGCTACTAAACTTAAGAATTTGATTACTGGTAAAGTCGTAGAACATTCTTTCCACGTCTCCGATAAAGTACCTGAAGCTGAGTTGACCACTAAAAAAGCTAAATATCTATATTTCAACCGCGGTGAGTACTGGTTCTGCGAACCAAGCAATCCTAGTAATCGCTACCAAGTTGAAGCTAGTGTTTTGGGTGAGACAATTAAATACGTAAAAACCAATTCTGAGGTAGAGTTATTAACCTTTGAAGAACAGCCGATCGGAATGAAGATTCCAGTAAAAGTGGAACTGAAAGTCACTGAAGCCTCCCCGGCTGTTAAAGGTAATACTGTCCAAGGTGGTAGCAAACAAGTTACCTTGGAAACAGGAGCTACTCTCAACGTGCCCATGTTCGTCAATGAAGGCGATACAATCCGTATTAATACCGACAGTGGAGAATACGTCGAAAGAATAAACTAAAATCCTAACAAAAAATCCGGCCAGGCGCCGGATTTTTTGTTATCTTTATATTATCTAAATTTTTTAACTAGCCAAGAAAGGCAATAGACCCATAAAACGAGCTCGCTTAATAGCAGTCGTTAGTCGTCTTTGATGACGAGAACAAGTCGCTGTTCGACGGTGCTTAACGATTCGAGCATGAGGATCAAGAAAGAGCTTGAGGGCATCAACCTCTTTGTAATCTACCTCCTTAATATTATTACTGCAGAAATGGCATTGCTTCATATTTACATTATTACTATCACGTTTATAATATTTCGTCTAGATTAAAAAGGAATATCGTCAGGATTAATCTCTTCCTCTGGATATTCAATAGTATCCAACTGAGGAGCTGGGGCTGGACCATCGGTCTTGGCTGTCTCACCAGCAAAGCCAGTCGCTTGCCCCTCTCGTCTTGGTCCTAATTGAATCTTCTCCACCACTATTTCAGTTCGATACTTTTTAGAACCATCTTGGGCATCCCAACTGCGGGTCTGCATTCTGCCTTCTACCATCACTGAACTTCCCTTCTTGAGATATTGTCCGGCCACATTGGCTTGAGGACCAAAAGCGACGACATTGTGGTATTGAGTATCTTCTTGCTTGGCTCCATTCTTATCCTTCCACACTCGAGAAGTGGCTACCGCAAAACTAGTGACTGATACCCCACTTGGCAAAGCTCGCTGTTCTGGATCGCGAGTAAGATTACCAATGATTATCGCTTTATTAAGATACATATTTAAGCAACGAGTAGTTCTTCGATCTCTTGGTCGATTTTTTCATTATCAACCAAACCCTTATCTTCTTCTATCACCCCTTCTTCAGCGATCACTTCTTCATTTTTAACCTCAGCTCGTGGAACAACAATTCTTTCTGTTTGAACTGGAGCGTCGATAACCAAAATACGAATAATTAGATCACTTTTTTCTACTTGTTTTTTAACGGTATTTATTTTGTCAGGCGTAACAGAAAATTTAACCGCTCCAAAATAAGCATCTGACACTAAAGTTTTTTTGTGGTTAATAGTCTTACCAATTTTGTAAGCCAATTTTCGTAAGTGAGGAGTGGTTTGACTAACCATAGTTCCACCTACCGCTTCCACCTCTTTAACAATAATCTCAGTGATTTTGTCAGCCTTGTCAGCCTCAGGCACCAAAGGACTCAACAAATAGCCTATTTCATAGGTTTTTGGGTCTTTTAAATCAATATCAGCAATAACTTGTTCTTTCATAGATAGGAGGTATGTTACCAGACAAAAGCCAAAAAGTCAAAAAACTAGAGGCCAAATAGGCGCCTGGCGTTGGCTACCAAAGCTTCAGCTACCTGCTGTTCTGGTAAGGCTTTGATTTCAGCTATTTTTTTAACAATTTCCACCACATAGACTGGTTCATTCCTTCGGCCTCGATGAGGCACCGGAGCGACGTACGGACAGTCGGTTTCAGCCATAATCATATCTAAAGGCGTGTTTCTAACCAACTCCTCATATTGCTTAGCAAAAGTCACCACCCCAGTAAAAGAGAGGGTAAAGCCTAAATCTAAAAATTGTTTCCCCTCCTCCCAAGTACCAGCAAAAAAATGGACATTACCCAATACTTTGGCGTCCTCCCTAAGCACAGCCAAAGCGTCACCATAGGCCTCTCTAATATGTAACATTAGAGGTTTATTGATTTCATTAGCCAAAGCTATTTGTTGTTGGAAAACTGGTATTTGGGTCGCCTTGGTTTGCTCCTCCAACCGAAAATAATCCAAACCACACTCACCAATCGCTACGACTTTCGGGTCACTAGCTAATTTTTTATAGATCTCATAATCAAAAATCTCAGCCTCATGAACCACTTGGTCTTTTATTTCATCAGGATCAGCCGGATTGGTCGTACTATGAGTCGGATGTAAGCCTACAATAGCGTAAACCCCTGCTTCATACTGATTGGCCAGATCTACTGCCGATTGCGAGGTTTCTAGCCCGGTACCAACATTAATCATCGCCACCTGAGCTTCCTGTGCTCTTTTAATTACCTCATCTCTGTCACCGTCAAAAGCTGGGAAATTAACGTGCGAATGAATATCAATATAGCGGAACATGACTAAATTTGAGACTTTTTTATTAAAGTTAAAGCTTCAGCCTCATCAACAATTTCAACTATTGGTGATTTGTAACCAAAATAATCTTTTATTATTTTTTGCTCTGTTAAAGGAATGTCTGACCAAGAATTATGGTCACAAAAATCTATTTCTACTGCCAAAATCTTTTCATCTTTATCTTCTCTCTTTATAAGACCAATTGGTTTAATTAATACTTCGTCAGCTGGTTTCAGATCTCTACTAGAAAAAACCAAAACATCTAGTTCTTCCTCGTGCTCACTATCTTCTTCTTTATTTACAGTATCTTTTATAAAACCATAGTGAACCGGCATTATTCCCTCATTAACCGGAATCACATCCTTAATAGGCCCCAAATCGATTAAACCACTCTTGTCATATTTCATATGACGTCTTCGACCATCTCCTTTTGGTATCTCTATATAAGCTTTATACATAATTAATCCTTGCGTAAAAATAAAGGCTGAGCTGGGGCTTTATTTTCTTCAATTAATTGTTGAATGATTTTAGCAGTTTCGGGCATAAGTGGATTTAACATTTGACTAATAGTGTATAAATCAGTAACCAACTCTTCAATAATTTTAACTCCAACCGCTTGATCAGTTTTTACCAATTTAAATGGTTGAGTGTCTTGGATTTTTTTATCGAGCTTAGTGATTATCTCCCAAACCACACTCGCCGCTTTATTGGTGTCGTATTCAGATAAAGCAGTCTGAAAATCAACTGAAGGTAGTGCTGGAACCAAAGCCGGACACTTCATTAAATTAGTTTCAGCCATTTTCATAATTCGTGACACCAAATTACCCAAACCATTAGCCAGATTGGCATTATAAGTGTCTTTAAATCTTTCCATCGTAAAAGGACTATCATCAAAAGAAGAAGTTTCCCTGGTCACAAAATAGCGCAAAGCATCCACTCCGTATTCTGCCACTACATCATAAGGATTAACCACATTACCGATTGACTTAGACATCTTAATCCCCCCTTCGCCAGTATAGAAACCATTTATTACCACCTGATGAGTATTCGGTAGATTGACCGACATCAACATGGCCTGCCACATAGCCGACTGTTGACGCAAATTGTCCTTACCACAATATTGAGTCGGTGTTCCATTGACCCAGAAAGCCTCAAATTGAGCCTGGTTGTCAGGCCAACCTAAGGTGGAGATATAATTAACCAATGCATCGAACCAAACATACATTACTTGGTCTGAATCATCGGGAACAGCTACACCCCAGGGCATTTTAGATTTCAACCGAGAAATAGAAAAGTCTTCTAATCCTCTCTCGACAAAAGCTTTAATTTCATTAAATCTAAAATCAGGTAAAACAAACTTAGGATGTTTAGTATAAAAATCTAACAATGGTTGTTGAAAAGCGGAAAATTTGAAAAAATAGTTTTCTTCATCAATTAACTCAATTGCTCGGCCAGGATGAAGCGGGCACTCCCCTTTATCATCTAGTTCGGAGTCTGTTTTTTCTAATTCACATCCGACACAATATTTAATTTGGTAAGCTTTTTTATAAATAAAACCATTAGCCTGACAACGGCGCCAAAATTCTTGAGCGGTTTTTTCATGCTTGGCATCAGTAGTGCGAACAAAATTAATATCTTCTGAAATACCTAACAACTTGACTAAACCTTTGAATTTTTCAGCATATTCATCGACATACTGCTTTACTTCTTTACCTTCTTTTTGGGCGGCTTGCCATAGTTTGGAACCATGTTCATCAGTACCAGTATTAAAAAAGACTTCATCACCCACTGATTTACGCCACCGAGCGATCACATCAGCCCTAATCAACTCCATAGCAAAACCAACATGCGGTTCAGCATTAACATAAGGCAAAGTGGTGGTGATATAAAACTGTTTAGACATAAAAACTAAACTGGTTATCGAGCTTCATTCATGCGCGCTTTTCTTTTCTCGAAATCGTTGGCTATTTCCATCAAGATGGTAGCCAGTGGTACCGACAAAATAATTCCTAGAAAGCCGGCTATTTTTGCTCCCACCAACAGGGCTAAAATAACAATAATTGGCGATAAACCAACCACCTTTTTAACCACTAGCGGGTAGATCAGATGGTTTTCAAACTGTTGAATGATCACATACAATCCAATCACCATCAAACCAGCGGTGGTATTATCAGTAAAAGCTAATATCACCGCTGGAACAGCGGCTAAGATCGGCCCAAAAACTGGAATCAACTCAAAGAAGGCCGCAATTACCGCCAACACAAAGGCATATTTAACTTGCAAAATAGTGAGTCCTAAAAAGACCAAAACGCCCACAATCAGAGCCAGTACAATTTGCCCTTTCATCCATTGACCAATCTTAATCTGGGACCGGTTCCACAAATCAAGAATATAAGGTTCATTACGATAAGGTACGACTAGTTTAATAAAGTTTTCAATTCCTTTCTCTTGAACTGATAAGTAGAAAGAAATAACTAAAATCAAAATAAAACTAAAAGCTCCACCGAAGACCGTACTAGCAGTCGTAAATAAACCACCAGTAAATTGACCCACCGCCTGTTCAACTGGTTCGATTAAATCTTTTAAAACAAAACTTTTTTCAATCCCCCCTAGAGATAAGACTGGTTCAAAGTTATAACCAACCACGGATGAAGAATCAATTTGTTCTGGAATATTATTAGAAAGATCGGAAACCTCTAAAAAGAGGGGTGGTATGAAGATATACAAAAAACTAAAAACAGCACAAAAAGAAACCACATAAATAGTCAGCACAGCTAATACTCGTGGAAATTTATAATTCATAAACCAACGAGTCGCCGGTTCTACCGCTGAAGCCAGTACCACTGAAGTCAACAAGATCAACACCAAATCAAATAATAAATAACCAAGCAAAATCAAGAAGGCCACAAAAAATACCCGCCAGACAGTACCAGTCGTAATAGTTACTTGGATTGGAGTATTTTTAGAGTCTTGTTCCATTAGCCTTATGTTACTACAGAAACTACCCGACTCGCAATAAGCTTAGGAGTTGAGCTTGGTTATTAGGCCGGCTATGGTCACCCGTTCTTGCTCACCGCTATCACGATGACGAATGGTGACCGTCTCATCTTCAAGGGTATCAAAATCGATAGTCACACAGTAAGGAGTTCCTATCTCATCCTGACGGCGATAACGTTTACCAATATTGCCATTATCATCAAAGACTACTCGGCCAAAATTGGCTTTTAGTTCAGCAAAGATCGTTCGAGCCTTAGCAATTAATTCTGGTTTATTTTTAAGAAGTGGGAAAACAGCCACTAGCACAGGGGCGACACTAGGGGCTAAAGCCAAATAACTTCGAGCCTCTCCATTCATTTCATCTTCTCGATAAGCATCACTCAATACAGCTAGAACTGTTCGATCTACCCCAAAAGACGGTTCAATGACATGTGGAATAAAACGTTCTTTAGACTCTTCATCGTAGTACGACAAGTCAACAGTGGAGTTTTCCGAATGCTTTTTGAGATCGTAGTCGGTTCGATAAGCTAAACCATAAAGCTCCTTGCGACCAAAAGGAAAATCAAATTCAAAATCAATTGTTCTTTCAGAATAATGGGCCCGGTCTTCCGCTGCCACCTCCAACTCATGAACATGTCCAGCCTCCAAGCCAATCTCCGCATTAAAAGCCAAGACTTCCAATCTTAACTCTTCAAAAGCTTTTTGCCAGTCGATCGGCTTAACAAAATATTCAATTTCCATTTGCTCAAACTCTCGAGTTCTAAACACAAAATCCCGAGGCGCTATTTCGTTACGAAAAGCCTTTCCAATCTGAGCCAAACCAAACGGCAATTTGGGATGAAAAGAGTCCAGCACATTTTTGAAGTTCACAAACATCCCCTGAGCTGTTTCTGGTCGTAAATAAGACACTGATGTTTCGTCTTGGACTGCCCCCACATTAGTTTTAAACATCATATTAAAAGCTTTCTCAGCTCCTAAAGCTCCCCCGCAGTCTGGACATTTTTCTTTGTCAGCTAAGTGATCAGCTCTAAAACGTTTTTGACACTTAACACATTCAACCAAGGGGTCAGCAAATCCATCCACGTGACCTGAAGCTTGCCACACATTTTGATTCATCAAAATAGCCGCATCAAAACCATACATATCCTCTCGATCGTCTACAAACCGCTTCCACCACAACCGTTTAATATTATTTTTAAGCGCTACCCCTAAAGGGCCGTAATCCCAAGTCCCAGCCAGGCCACCATAAATTTCCGAGCCCTGGTAAATAAAACCGCGCCTCTTAGCTAAACTAACTATCTTTTCCATCGTTTTCTCTGTATCCATGACTCTTACTCTACCACCAAACCGTCCTTAACTTCAAACCCTGGCTCTGATAACAAACTAGTGTTTAAAGTATTTTTAGTATCTTGTAAAGTATTATTAGTAAAAAGATCAACCCCAGATAATAGGATATTTTTGACTATAACCGCCGGCCGCTGACGATCAGTAAGACTAGGAGTAAGCCCTACTTTGAAGATCACTTCCCTAGGAGCCATTTTAACCCCTGTTCCTGCTACTACCCTACCTAGATCCCACCGCACCTCACTAGTGACCGGGTTATAAGTTACTTTTTCCGACTTGGGAGTTGTTTCTCCGATAAATCTCACCCCTTGAGGCAAGACCACCTTAACATAGGAATCACTAACATCATTTGAGGTGTTCAAAACAGATATATCAATAGAATAAGTGGTCTCTTGATCCACCTTTGGCGGGATTGGACCAGTATTGGTCAGAGGCCCGGTCTGGTGAAGCACTTTGGCTGATAAGCGCAAAATAGAATTCAATTTAATCTTTCGACTAATTTTGGTTTCAATATTTTCAGTTGGAAAGCCCTCAGAAATTCTCGTCCCTCGAATCACCGCATTAAGTTTAATAGTTGGATTAACAATACCAGCCATCGCTTGATCAAACAAAGAGTAAGAGTTGAACGTAAAAGAAGTTTTACCAGACTCAAGCGAAGTTATATCAGCCAACTTAGGTTCAGCCACTTGTGTCCAACTAATCGTTCCATCACTCACTCGATAAAAACCCGTGCCTGGAGAAACACTAGATTTATTAAAAGGCTCTCCCGACAAACTCACTTCTAGCTGATTATTGACCACCTTACTAGCCAAACTATTAATCCAGTTTAAATCAACCCGAATAGTGCCCCCACTGGTCACCACCGGTTCAATAGAAGCACTACCATTAATACTTGTATCCAGAGCAATAAACGGTTGCTTTAGGGTTATAGTCTTAAACACTTCAGTAAATTTTGTTTCAATCGCTCCTTCATCAATAATATCCTGAACTCCAAGTAAAGCCTGAAAAATCTTTACCTCTTGATTAACTCCTGTTAGTCGGCCCTTAATAGTAAAATTCTGCTCACTCCCGGATTTTATCTCACCCAAAACCCAAAAGTTGTTGTCTTTGGTTGGCTCTAAGGTCGAACTGATAAATTCAAATCCTCGGGGATAGCTGATCTGCAAAGCAATCCCCCGCAACACTGATTGAGCGTTAGAAGTAATTTTAACATCTAAGGAAACTTCATGGTCAACTATCGATTCTGGAACAGCTGTAATCGCAATACTAACCGGCGGTGAGCTAATAATTAAATTATATTTGGAATCTTTTTGATAGACCGCATTCGATCCGTAAACTCGATAAGCAATCGAACCAGTCACTTCTCTGGCTTCGTTTTCATTACCAAATAAAGCCGCCGAGACTGACTTGTTGATAGTTTCACCGGGAGCAATACTACCAACTGGTAATTCTACTTTACGTAATGGTACAGTAGCATCACCAGGTTGTTTAGTATCGTTAGGATACTCAACCGTTAAGACCACTTGATCTAGGGCTAATTTATTACGATTAGTTATGATAATTTGAAAATTTGTTTCGTCGCCAGCCTTGGTAGTAGCGGGACCACTAATAGAAAAATCAATATTACGATTGGAGATTAAATTGGCTCCCTGAAAAAACCAAAATCCAGCGACCGCCAGAGTTAAAGCAAAAAAAATAGCCGAGATTAAAGCTAATTTATAGAGAAAGCCTTTTGTAAAACTATCATTATTTGAAGTGATGGCCTGATTGGAATCAGTCCAAACTGGGACCACTTCTTGGTATTTAGGAGATAATTTTGATCGCCTTACTCCCCCAACAGAAACATCTCGATCGTATAATCTTTTCTTTAATTCCTCGATCCGATTAAATTCTTCATTATTAGCGTTCATCTAATAATTATACCATGAGTAGAGTTCGTCAAAAATACTACAGGTGAGTAGCCTTGAGTGAGTTGTTAATAGTCTGAATCATTGGTCGACGGACAGCGTCTAATTTAATTTGAGCTAAGTCTGTCCAAGAGAAATGGTCGATGAAGATCCGTAATTCTGGAATATCAGGAATGTAACCTAAGTGGTGCAGAACTCGCAATAAAGTAACGAGCTCAATGTTTTCTAATTCTAAATGACGCCCTTGATCAACAACCAAACTAATCTGTTTGAACGAGCCTAAAATATCGTCAAACAGAACAGGGTGACTATCCTCACCCTTAACCAACCTTTTGACCACGTTGATAATTTGTCCCACAACCAGTCGAGCGGATTTATGTTTAACAAAAACAGTCGTAAGACCATAATTTTCTACCCCCACCAACCGCCACACTTCCCGACCTCTCACTACACTCAGTCTAATATAACTATACAAAGATAGATGTGGTCTTAATTTAGATTCTGGACGACGATAAGCTTTAACGTGAACAAAAATTAAACCTAAATCTCTCGTAAAAACACCCACTCGAGCATCCCACTCACTGACACTCGTTTTCGAGATCACAACACCATCCGTGTGATATATGTGATGAGCCATAATTTAACGTAAAGCCAAAGAGAAAGATCGACCATCAATCAATAAACTATCAACCCCTGTTATCAGTTCAAACACGATCGATCGAGAGTTGGTTACTCGCAAAATTTCGGTTTGGTACTTTTCTACTAAAATCTGACTGTCTGGATCAGTACTAATTACCACACTAACAATATCAGTTGGTAATAAACCATTACTTTTACGCAATTCTTGAATATGTCGAATCAAATCTCTAACCAAACCTTCTTCTTTTAACTCAGAGGTAATATTTGTATCCAACTGGACAGGTTCGGACAGGGTCTCATCAACCGAAACATTTTTTACATTAACCTCTTCAGCGATCATGACTAAGTAGGCCGGACTTAATGTCTTTTTAATCATCAATTGAGCTAGTGGTTGGCGAACTTTAATTCCCGCTTCAGCTCTCAAGCGCAATCCCTGCTCAACAATAATTCTAGCTTCGGCCATATCAGCAATCACTACTTCATCAAAAGAAGTGGCCACAGGCCAGTCAGTTAGGTGGACACTAATTTGATCTTCGGGATTTTTTAATTTTTGGAAAATATCTTCAGCTATAAACGGTGTAAGCGGGGCCATTATTTTAGCTAAGACAAGTAAGACGTGACTAGTGGTTATTTTGACCAAAGTCCGATCTTTTATATCTTCACTTTTAAACCGATCTCGACTACGACGAATATACCAATTGGACAAGTCATCAATAAAGTCATCAATTGGTCTAACCGCTCGGTCCAATTCATAGTTATCCAGCGCTTTACCCACCTCTAAAGTGACCTGGTTTAGTCGGCTGGTAATCCAAAGATCTAAAATGTTGTCAGATTTTTCAGAACCAATCTTCAGATCTTTATCTGCATACATTTCATAGAAAGAAATTACGTTTTGCAGTCGAGCAATGACTCGCCGACTAGTCTCACTCAGAGTTCGCTCTGAAAAAGCAAACTCCTCCGCTCTAACTGATGGACAACCCAATAAATAAAAGCGTAAAGCATCAGCCCCATATTTATCAATTGTCGGATGAAGGTCTGGATAATTTTTCAATTTCTTACTCATCTTTTGACCGTCTTCCGCCAAAATCAAACCATTCACAATCACATTTTTAAATACCGGTTTATTAAACAAAGCCGTCGACAAAACAGACAGCGAATAAAACCAGCCTCGAGTTTGGTCTAAACCTTCAGCAATAAAATCAGCTGGGAAATTTTGATTAGTCTCAGGATCAAACTGGTTTTTATCTCCAAACGGATAATGCGCTTGGGCGTAAGGCATCGATCCAGACTCAAACCAGCAGTCAAACACATCAGATACTCGAATAAGATTTCCACCACATGAACAGGTCCACTTAAATTCATCAATGTATGGGCGATGAAGATCTAACTCATAATTTTTATTATGAGGATATGACCTAACCACCGCCTCTCTAGCTTCACCAGTTTTGAAATACAAGTCACTCCATTTTTCTATTTTTAATAAGTCGTCAATTGTTTTGAAATTCAAATACTGTTCCGCCAAGAACAGTGGTAAACCATGAGAAACAACCAGGATTGTTTCATTTTCATGACTATTATTAATATCCATGATAGCACCCAACATTCGAGCTGATATTTCATGAATAGTTTCCCCTCCAGGTAAAGCCTTAAAGAAACGTTCATTTCTATTTTTAAACTGGGCATTAAATTCCGCCCAAGGTTTACCATTAAAGCCCCCGGTTTTAAGTTCTCTTATTTTCTCTTCAGTAACAATATCCTCGATTGGAAAACCGATCGTCTCCGCCACCAATTTGGCTGTCTCTTGAGTCCGCACAAATGGTGAGGCAAAGATTTTAGTTATACCTATATCTTTCAAACCACTCGCTGTTTTTGATACCTGACTCCTACCAGTCTCACTTAATTTATTAACTTCAGTTGGATCATCACTAATAACATCTCGAACATTACCACCAGCTTCACCATGGCGCATCAAAATAAATTTATTTCCACGAGTTGGAAGTTTGCTCACCAAATCCTCCACCGAACCAAGGACTTCGCTTTTTTCACAAGAATCACATTTCCAGACCGGCAGTGGTGCTCCCCAAAAACGGGATCGAGAAATAGCCCAATCGCGAGCCCCTTCTAACCATTTACCGAACCTCCCATCTTTAATATGATCGGGAATCCAGTTGATCTGCTGATTATTAGCAATTAGCTTATCTTTAAAATCAGTTACTTTTACAAACCACGACGAGGAGGCGTAGTTGAGAAGTGGTGTATCACAGCGCCAACAGTGAGGATAGGAGTGGACGATTTTTTCTTTGGCAAATAACACCTCTTTGGCGGCTAGTAGTTTAATCACTTCAATATCAGTCGCCTGGTGGTCGTCTTTTGGTTTAGCTTGTTTACCAGCCAGATCAGTCACTTCTAGTTTGAATTCCCCGTTGGTGCCCACATGCTGAATAAAAGGCAGATTGTATTGCTGACCCAACTTCATATCATCTTCACCAAAAGCCGGTGCAATATGGACAATCCCTGTCCCATCTTCAGTTGTCACAAAATCAGCTCCATAAACTTGCCAACCGTTATCACGATTGACTAATTTTTCATCTTTGGAGTAATGATCAAATACTGGTTTATATTTTTTACCAACCAATTTTTCCCCATTAAATTGTTCAACGATTTCATAATCACTCTTCAGGTTTTTTTCAACTAAGTTTTTGGCGAGAATATAAAATTTACCATCCTTAACCACTTTCACATATTCAACTTCTTTGTTAACCGCCAAAGCCACGTTACCAGACAAGGTCCAAGGTGTCGTTGTCCAAGCCAATAAATAGGTCCCTGGTTCATCAACTAGTTCAAATTTTACTGTCACTGAGATATCAGTAATGTCTTTATAGCCCTGATTAACTTCAAAGTTAGATAAAGTAGTCTCACAACGCGGACACAATTGCATTGACTTAAACCCTTGGTAAATCAAATTTTTGTCATGGAGAATTTTAAAAATCCACCAAATTGATTCGGTGTAAGTAGGATTCATAGTTTTATAATCATTCTCCATGTCCACCCAGCGACCCATGCGGTAAATAACCTCTTTCCAATCAGAAGCATAACGAAGCACACTCGCTCGAGCGGCTTCGTTAAAAACATCGATTCCTAAAGTCTCAATGTCTTTTTTAACTTTTAACCCCAACTCTTTCTCAACCACATTCTCAACCGGTAAGCCATGACAGTCCCAACCCCAGCGTCTAAAGACCCGCTTCCCTTTCATGGTTTGATAGCGAGGAATAGCATCTTTAATCGAGGTTGGCAATAAGTGACCAAAGTGGGGCAAGCCATTGGCAAATGGCGGACCATCATAAAAAACAAAATCCCCCGCTTTACCCGGCCGACTTTCGGTCTGTTCAAAAATTTTATTGGTACGCCAAAACTCCAGAATTTCTTCTTCACGTTTGGCGACATTACTTTTTGTTTCTTTTTCTGGTTCAGCCATAGGTTACATCTTATCGGGTGCTACTATTCCGAGCAAGTACAGACCATTCTTCATCACAATCGAGAAACTTTCAGTCAAAGCTACTTTATAACCCGACTCCAAATCATTAGCGTCAACGATTTTATTTTGAGCGTAAAAGTTATTGAAGCTAGCAGCCAGTTCTAACAAATAGGTCACAATATAGTGTGGAGAGAATTCTTTGCCGGCTCGTTCCACCACTTCTGGAAAACGATAAAGTAACTTTTCTAACACATAAATTTCCTCCACTGTTTTCTTGGTTGTTTTTTCAATACCAGCCTTATTGGCTTTGTCTAAAATAGATTTAGCTCTCGTGTAAGCGTATTGCAAATAAGGACCAGAATCACCTTCAAACGAGATCGATTTGTCAAAATCAAAAATCACGTCTTTTCCAGGTGCCTGACGCAAGATGGAGAATTTGATAGCCCCAACCGCTACCGCCTCGACCACCTGGGCTTTGGTCGCCTGATCATAGTCACGATCTTTAATTTTATCAGCTACCATCTTTTTTATATCTTCAATTATCGAGACAGCTGTAATCACGTCACCGGTCCGTGAAGACATCTTACCAGACGGCAATCGCAACATACCATGAGACAAGTGAACCGTTTTCTCTGCTAGTTGAGGAAAAACCAACTCCATAGCCTTTAAAACTACTTTGAAGTAGTCATTGACCTCATTGCCGGTTATCACAACCGATAAATCATAAGGATAGTCTTCATATTTTATATGAGCTAAACCAAGTTCCTTAGCTTCATAAGTTGGCAAACCTTCTGAGTTTATAAAAACCCGAGTATGCAAACCAAAGTCTTCGCCTGGGAAAATAATCGCCCCATCGCTTTGTTTAAAAATATCCTTCTTGAGGGAATCCATTACTATCTTCTGACCAAAGTCCCCGGTCGCACTCTCAAAAAAGAAGTGGTCAAACTTAGTACCAAGTATTTTGTAAATCGAATTAAAGTAGTCTAGACTCCAGTTTTTACCGGTATCATAATAGTAATTAGTTGAATTATTATTCCTTAAATAAATTTCTTTATTCAGCTCAATTATTAATTGCTTCACCTCTGGATTAGATTCATATTCTTTAGCTCCAAAACTATAAGCGCGACCCAAAAAGTTAGCACGGGTCGTTTCGTCACCCAGTAATTTAACTTTCCAAAAATCAAACTTCTGATGTTGTAAACCATAAACCGCTTTCGCAATATGCAAACCTACATCACCTTGATAACAAGCTCGGTGCAACTCTGCTCCACTGTAGCCAATAACCCTAGAAATAGATTCACCAATAATATTAGACATCAAGTGACCCAAATGAAATTCTTTAAACGGATTAGGGTCTGTATATTCAACAATTACTTTTTTATTTTTTAAATTATTGTTAGCTCCGTAACTAGCCCCATTTTTACCAATCATCTCCAGACTATCACCAAAAAAACTAGGAGCTAGGTAGAAATTAATAAAGCCAAAACCAGCAATCTCCACTTTTTCTAATCCCGCTATTGGTTGTTTATTGAAGGCCGCCACAATCGCCCGAGCCACTTCCAAAGGACTCATCTCCAGCTTTTTACCATAAACCAGGGCAACATTGGTCGAATAGTCACCATGAGATAAGTCGCCTGGATGTTCTAAGACTACCTGAGGTCTTTTAACCCCAAGCTCTTTAAGTGCCTCCCCAATAATTCGGTTAATATCGTTAGTTACCATAGCCTATTTGGCTATCATAACATAAAAGGCCCCTAGGGAAAGCAGTTTATTTATGACCGTAAATTAGCCTCATAGCCCAATCTAGACTCAAGTGATATAGTTTAATTATTAATAAAGGTCTTAGTTATTTAAATAAATAAGCTATATATGAAAAATAAATGTAACCTCGCTTTAGTTGGTTGGATTTTGTTAGCTATCGGTGGTCTAAACTGGGGCTTAGTTGGTATTAGTTATTTTGTTGAACGAAATTTAAATTTAGTAAACTTGCTGTTTGGCAAAATACCGACCCTAGAAGCAACTGTTTATATTGTCGTTGGTCTAGCTGCTATCGCTTCATTCCTACATTGTAAATGTAAAAAATGTCAGAATTGTTCTTGCTCTGACTCGAACTGCAATCACTGTAAAGTTCAGTAATCAACCAAAAAAACACCCCTCAATTGAGGGGTGTTTTTTTGGTTGAGGGCAAATTAAGCTCTCCCTGTACTACCAAACCGTCCATCTCCCCGACTCGATTCTGACATTTCCTCAACCTCTTCCAGGGTGGCAATCTCAACCGGCATAACAACCAGTTGAGCAATTTTATCTCCTTTCTCAATCACATAAGGCTCTTGACCTAAGTTAATTAAATTAACATTGTACTCCCCTCGATAGCCTGCGTCATAAACTCCACCCATGGTATGAATACCGCCATTTTTTGGCAAACTTCCTTTATCTTTAACTAGGACCGCAAAGCCATTTGGAAACTCCAAAGCAAAACCAAGAAAAAATATTCTTCTTTCTCCAGGCTGTAATTCATATCTTTCAAGGGAAAATAAATCTAAACCAACATCGCCAGGATGAGCATAAGAAGGCAATTTAGCTTCTGGGTTAAGTTTCTTGATTTTTAAATTCATATTTATATCTAAATTTAACTAAGTAATTTTTTAATCACAATTGAAATCTGTTCATGAATATCTGGTATAGGTTTAGGCCTATCCCCATCAGCGCAATCAATTACAGTCCAACCATATTGTTTGGCGACCTCTAAATAAGCTTGTGAGGCTTTTTCTAAGTGCTGGAGATCGGCTTCATGAATATCTCTTTTTTTACCTTGAGTGTACTCTCTAGCCGACTTCTGATCGACTAATTTTTGACCTACAGCTGGTGGCATAAACAAAATAATCACCGCATCTGGTTTTGGAATATTAAGCATTCCAAACTCTAAATCTAATAACCAGGTCAGGAATTTTTGACGCTCAACCGGATCGGCAATTTTACCAGCCTGATGCCCAATATTAGAGGAGACATAACGATTAGCGATCACCACCCACCCTTCAGCCAACCACTGTCTGATCTCGGTCGCTTTATCAAAGCGATCTAAAGCATAAAACAATGAGGCCTTATAAGGTCCAACTTCATCCGCTGATCCATATTCACCGCGTAAATATTTTTCAACAAACCAAGCACTGCCATTACCATATTGAGGAAAATCAACCATTTTCACTTTCCGCCCCTCAGTTGCCAGACGTTCGATGATTAAAGCTGTCTGGGTCCCCTTACCTGAGCCATCCGTACCATCAATGACAATAAAAATACCTTGCTTAATCATGCCTAATTAATCAGTTTTTTAATTACCCGGTCTATTCGATCAGCTATTTTGACCATATCTGATTCTTTTTTACCTCTAGTAGTTTCAGCTGCCGTACCTAGACGAATACCTGAAGGATCTACTGGCGAGCGACTATCAAATGGAATGGTATTTTTATTAACAATAATCCCCACCTTCTCTAGAGCTTCACTCGCCGCTTTTCCGCCCACCCCTTTACCGTCCAACCAAGTGTCAACCAAAAGTAGATGACTATCAGTTCCACCAGAAATTAATCGCCAGCCCTTTTTCTTAAGAGCTTCACCTAGAGCTTTAGCATTTTTCACTACTTGTTTAGCATATTTTTTATAGGCCTCACTTTGAGCTTCAAGCAAAGTAACAGCCACAGCTGCTATCTGATTCAGGTGTGGTCCACCTTGTAAGCCTGGAAATACCGCTTTATCTATTTTTTTATATAAATC
This sequence comes from Candidatus Vogelbacteria bacterium, assembly GCA_021414225.1. Taxonomy (NCBI): domain Bacteria; phylum Candidatus Vogeliibacteriota; species Candidatus Vogelbacteria bacterium. The sequence goes on from JAIOOX010000001.1 coordinate 50,856, forward strand.
CCGGTCATCAATCAGAGAAAAGATCAGGGCACTCCGTGGACCTCGCAAGGTCTTGTGCGTGGTCGTAGTGACCACATCAGCATACGGAAAAGGACTTGGATAAACTCCACCAGCTACCAAACCAGCAATATGAGACATATCCACCATCAGCAAAGATTCTCCAGCATCAGCTATCTCTCTAAATTTTTTCCAATTGATATTTCGTGGATAAGCAGTAAAACCAGCTACGATAATTGTCGGCTTTTCTTTGATTGCTATTTTCTTTAATTCTTCATAATCAATAACTTCCGTTTCCTTAGATACACCATACGGCACCTGAACCCAAGCCTTACCTGTCATTGATACCTTATAGCCATGAGTTAAGTGTCCTCCATGGTCAAGCGACATCCCCATTATTTTACCGCCCAGTGGCACCAAACCAAGGTAGACCGCCAAGTTCGCTGGAGAGCCAGACAAAGCTTGAACGTTAACATGCCATTTTTTAGCACTTAATTTAAATAACTTAAGAGCTCGATCCTTACAGATATTTTCAATCTGATCCACAATTTCATTGCCTCCATAATAACGCAACCCAGAATATCCCTCAGCATACTTATTAGTTAACTCCGAACCCAAGGCTTTAAGCACGTCAGCTGAAACATAATTCTCTGACGCAATTAAATTAACTACTTTCTTCTGACGTTTTTTTTCTATGTCTATTAATTTAGTGATTTGTTTATCTTTCATAATTATTTTTCTTTAATATCACTTAAACCTCGACGAACATCCCAACTATCCAATTCTAAATCTGAATACAAAACTAGATCAGGAAACAGGGTTTTCAATCCATAATGCATTTGGTGAGCAATTTTTCTTAGAGTTGGGTGAACCAGTTTACCTGATCGCAACTCTACTGTATAAACGGTCGCCGGCAAGCCATAAGTAACTTTACATGGCGTATTGAAACCCATCGCCACGTAATATTGTTTTATCTCATCAGTAGCCGACAAAGACTGAATCGCTTCTGTCTGATTTTTAATTAAAGTCAAAGCCTCTAACATTAAGTCATCCGGTAACTGATTTAAGTACCAATCATTAAAACCACACTGCGGGGTCAATAGCGGCATCCGGCAAACACCATTACGATGGCGTTGAATGTCTCTGAACGAACCAAAGTCCATCAAAAATTCAAAAGTAATAGTTCCTAATTCCGTCAAAAAATGAGGCAGGTTAGTTTTGATTGGCCGTTTAGCCAATATCTCTTTGTATTGACTCAAGCTGGAAGCATCAATAGTGGTTGAATAAATAAAATTAGGATTACAAACTTTAGGATTATAAAAAGTAAAATTTTCAACTAAATACTGACGATAATTTTCCTGCCCTTCATAATTCTTGTGCGAGAAACTGTTTGGGTATTTTTCAGATAAAGCCTGGTGAATACTCTCGGCCACCGCCCTAACTTCCGGTAATGGATTATAACGCATTAAAGCTAGTTTATCGGCCGCCTGACGTAAGTTGGTATGCCATGACAATTGAGTTGTTGATCCTGCTGGTAAAAACGAACGCAAGATATCAAAAGAACGAGCAGTAATAGCTTTCAAATACACATTTTCATCTTCTTCTGGCCGACGCGGATAGCGTTTTTGTAAGTAAGCAATCAACGGCTCTTTACTCTTACTATAAAAATCTATCCAATTCTGAATAATTTTTTTAGATTCTGGTGTACCTAGAGGATCAACTATTTCTTGTTGAGCAAAATCAATATAGCGAGAACTAGTTTCTTGGCCAGAGTAAAGAGGCCAGTCTTGAACAGCTTTTGCCACCAACATACTTACTCCTTCAATAAAAACCGTCGTACTACCGCAATCCGCAATACTGGCATGACCATAGCCAACATAAAATTTCTCCATAAACTTACCTGAACCCGTTTTCTTAACCTTCTCCGCATGTTCCACCACACTCTCAGCACTCCGAGAGTATAACGCTTGCATCATCGCAATATCTTCTGGATTAAATTCATCGTAGACAAAAGTTTTCATAATTATTTCATATTATCGTAAACTTCTAATTCATTATTCAAAAGCTCATACTCCACACCAGCGTCTTTAAAAATTTCTTTACTCCGACCGCCACGATGATAATCCTTCAAAGCTACTACTCGCTTAATTCCAGCATTGATCACGATCTTGGCACAAATATAACAAGGGGTCATGTGACAATAAACCGTCGCCCCATCCAAACTAACTCCGACTCGAGCCGCTTGAGCGATCGCGTTTTGTTCGGCGTGAGTTGTCCGCACACAATGCAATGACTGGGTACCATCATCGTTTAAAACCGTACTCAGCTCATGACCAACTTCATCACAATGAGCCACCCCAGCTGGAGCACCCACATAACCAGTCGTTAAAATTCGTTTGTCTCTTACAATTACACAGCCAGACCGACCTCGATCACAAGTCGCTCGACTGCCAACCAACTCAGCAATACTCATAAAATATTCGTCCCAAGACGGGCGACGATAAGACTCTTTGACCTGTTTATCTTCAGTCATATTGGTCATTATACTCCTCCCACTCAAAACACCCAGACTTGTTTTGAGACTTTATTTGTTTTCTAAAATACCACCCTCCCCCAGAAAGCCTTGCTGCCAAAAGTCTGAACCAGTCCAATTAAGATACCTAGTCATTTTTTCCGAATGTGGATAACAAAAACCCCCAAAGCTTACGCTTTGGGGGTTTTCAAGATTTATTTAATCAATCACATCTACACCCATTGACCGAGCGGTCCCCATAACAGTCTTGATAGCTGTTTCTAATGAAGCAGCGTTCAGATCAGGCATCTTTCGTTCAGCAATTTCCTTAATTTTAGCTTTAGTGATTTTACCAATCTTACTAGTATTTGGCTTACCAGAACCTTTCTCTACCCCAATCGCTCGCATAATCAAGTTCGCTACCGGTGGAGTTTTAAGCACAAAATCATAACTACGATCTTCGTAAACTGAGATAATAACCGGGATAACGTCTCCCACCATTTCAGCAGTAGCTGCGTTAAACTTCTGAACGAAGTCGCCAATGTTAACCCCGGCTTGACCGAGAACTGGACCAACTGGTGGTGCTGGATTAGCTTTACCGGCCGGAATCTGTAATTTAACTTGTTTTACAATCTTTTTTGCCATATTAGTGGTTTATAGACTACCTTAAATCTTCTTAACCTGCAAGAAGTCTAGTTCGACTGGAGTTTCGCGTCCAAACATAGACACCAATACCCTGACCTTACCTCTTTCATTGTCGATCTCACTAACCTTTCCTTCAAACTCTTTAAACGGACCATCCACAATAGTGATAGATTCCCCAACCACTAGATCAATAGCGTGCTTAGCTGAATCGTCACCCATTCGACGGAATAGCTCATCAACCTCTTTCTTTTCTAGTGGTACCGGCACAGTTCCCGCTCCAATAAAACCAGTTACTCGAGGTGTATTTCGAACCACATACCAAGAATCATCAGTAACAATCATATCTACCAAAACATAACCAGGATAAATTTTCTCTTCAATGGTCACTCTCTTGCCACCTTTAATTTTAACTTTGTTTTCACTAGGAACTAAAACATTAAAAATCTTATCTTCCATCCCTAAAGATTCAATACGTTGTTTCAAATTCCGAGCTACAGCATTCTCATAACCTGAATAAGTATGAATAGCATACCAATTACGTCCTTGATCTAATTCTTGTTTAGCCATAGATATTATTTTTTAGCCTAAAATGACCGCTCGTAATATTAAATTAAAAATAAAATCAAACAAACCAAGGTAAGCTCCAGCCAAAATAGAGGTGATAATCACTACCACTGTAAAAATAACCGTATCTCTACGAGTCGGCCAGTTAACGTGACGCAATTCACTTCGAGTACCCTTAATATATTCTGAAAGCCAAGACATAATATTTGTTGTAAATTAAAACGCCCCGCAGGGCTCTTGCCATATTACCCCGCTAAAGGAGAAATGTCAACCAAACAAGGGCCTCAAAATAACAAAACTCGGGGGTGCCAGAGGACACACCCGAGTCACACACGAGACCACAGCCTACCGATGACACACCAGCTGTTGATGCTGTTGACGATCATACGCCACCGCACCAGAAACATTGATGGTTGTCGGTTTAGCAGGATCGCCTTCCAGTTTCAACCCCCGGAGGGCCGCCCGATAAAAAAGAATATCGGGCCAAGAGCCCTCGAACAAAATACCTGGCCAATTTGAAAAGATAACCGATTCCGTTTCCGTTTTCACAGGCACCTCCCGTTTGTTCAATCCAGCCTTTAGAAAACCATATTATAAAATTTAACGCAACTCCGGATAGACAGTGTAAATAGCTTCTACCACTTTTTGTTTAGCTTCTTCGTTGGTGCCTTGAATCAAGGCCCCTGCTGCCGGTTTGTGGCCACCGCCCCCCAACAAGGAGGCTATTTTTGATACATCAAAACCACTTCTTTCTTTAACGCGAAAACTAATCCGGTTAAAACCTTCTTCCTTTTCAATTATTGAGATGCCAATATTCCAGCCTTTCACTGTAATCAAAGTGTTAGGCAAACCTTGGTTTTTAATATTCTCTTCTTTAATTTCGTGCTGTTTTAATAGGCTATAAGGAATACTAATAATTGCCACTTGATCATGGCCAAACAATTCAATATGTTCAAAAGCCATCGCCTTAAAATATAATTGCTCTGGTTCTAACTGATCACTAATAGCCGAGATAATAGCTGTAAAATCGGGATAAATTTCCACTAGCTTGGCCGCTATTTCAAAAGTTCGACTAGTGGTCGCCCTAAACCGAAAACCACCAGTGTCATAGTACATCCCCACCAACAAACAAATCGCTATATCTGGCGTAATGTTTATTTGTAACTCTTCAAACAAATCATACAAAACTTGAGCTGTCGCTGGATAACCAGGCTCTATTAAATTAATCTGACCATAACCAGTATTGGTCGCGTGGTGGTCAATCACAATAGTTTTTAAATGATCAGGGAAAACTACCTCTTGTAGTCTGGTCACCATAACTGGTGCACCACTATCGAGAATAATAAATAGATCAAATTGACTTAAATCCATTTCGCCAAAATTCTTATCAACTATCTCAGCCCAGCCAGGCAAGACAGATAGGTTTTCTGGTTTAGGAGAATCTCCACCAATCACCACCACTTCTTTACCTATCCCTCTAAGGGCGTGATACACAGCCAAAGAACTGCCCACACTATCGGGATCGGGACTAGGGTGACAATGCAACAAGATTCGTTCCGAGTTATCTATCGCCTCTTTGATTTGCGGAGTTAGTTGTGGAATGATAACGCTTTTCATTTTTATTGTTTTCTTAAATCTTCAATGTTTTTAGTTAGGATTTCGATTTGTTTCTTAATCGTCTCCAAAGTCGCCACCGTCATATCTTCAATCTCATCATCCTGTTTTTCTATTTCATCCACATCTTGTTGAATCTCGTCAACATTGTGTTGAATTTCATCCACATCTTGTTGCATCTCATCAACATCTTCTTGAATAGTATCAACTCCTGCTTGAATCTCCTCAATATCTTCTTCTACTTCTTCCAAACTAGCCGTGTTTCGATTAACAGTCATTTGAATGAAGATGGCTAAATAAATCGCCTCCAAAGAAACAATGGTCGTTAACACTAGTAACACCCGATCCCAATTAACACCTAGCAAGCCCAATAAAAAAGCTGAAATAAACAAGGCAGTATGAACAGCTAAGGATTCGGTTGAACCAATCCAGGCAGTCGCTTTGGTGGAAATTTTTTCCAAATTAAACCTTTTATTCTTTTTTGATTTTCTTTTTTTAGACATTGCCGTCAAATATACTCACCAGTAGGAGTCCAGTATTATCAATTAGTATTACTTTCCTTTGTTAACAAATTTTTCGAGAGTGTAACGACCAGCGCCAGCACAGATAACTCCAATAGAAGCCAACAACAAAACTAAATCCAACTCATAACCACCATTACCATAACCCATTCCCCCTTTAATTTTAGTGATCGCCCCCACCATAATAAACACAAAAAGCACCGCCACTGTCTGAGTAGCCACTCCTGCAATCATCAGCAAGCCACCCACCAACTCAATTATAGCCACCGACCAAGCCAACCAAGCTGGTAAATTGATTGAAGCAAAAAAAGCGACCGTTGCCCCCATATTCATAAGTTTAGTTGCTCCGTGATACACAAAAGGGATACCAACCGTTAGACGTAGAGCCAACAAACCTAAAGCGGGATTGTCAGTATAACTTTGAATGCGTTTCAACATAGGAAAGAAAATAAATTTAGTAATTACTAATTATAATAACACTTTATAGATTCAAACTCCAAAGGCGGGACTTAAAAAGCCCCGCCAACCTTACTCGCACCAAAGAACTATGTCCGTCTTTTTTTATTAAACATTGCCATGTCTACAGCAATATTTACAGCCTCCCAAGATTTTATTTTATTGGACTCCAAATGCCGACGGTAATGTTGAGAATACAACTCCCTCCTAATCAACTGCCCGCACAAGTTACAAAGAAAACAACACGGCTCTGCCCAGTGCAGACAGTTTGGTCGGTCAGAAAACCTGTGACAACAGCAGTCACACACCTCCTCCGGTAAACAATCAAACACTAACAAGCGCCCTTCATAATGAGTGGTACACATAAAAAAATCCTCCCATTTCTCTTCCTTTATTTAGAATACGCCCAACCAAACACCTAAGTCAAATACTAGTGGCAAACATTTAAACCTCTCTTCATTAAATACTTCTGGTGATAGTCTTCGGCCGGATAAAAAATTTCAGCTGGTAAAATTTGAGTGGCTACGCGATCGGCCAGCTTTCCCGATTCATCTAACCCTTGTTTCGATTGTTCAGCCAAATCCCGTTGCTCTGAAGTATGGTAAAAAATAACTGAGCGATATTGCGTTCCAGTATCCGGACCCTGACGATCAATTTGGGTCGGGTCATGGTTCTCCCAAAAAACTTTTAGTAAACTCTCGTACTTAATCTTGGTTGGATCATAGGTAAGATGCACCACTTCAACATGACCAGTCTCATCGGTACACACTTCTTCATAAGTCGGATTAATCTTATCACCACCCATATAGCCCACAGCGGTCTCGATGACTCCTGTCAAAGTTCTGAAGGTTTCCTCCACCCCCCAAAAACAACCAGCCCCAAAAGTCGCTTGTTGTAAGTTTTGTTCCATTAGTTAATTATACCACCCTGGTCAATAACCCTATCCAGCGTGATGATAGCCCTCGCCTTTGATTATAGTGAGTGATCGATAGACTTGCTCGGCCACAATTAGACGAACAATCTGGTGCGGGAAAGTTAGTTTACCTAATGACCATACAATCTGACCTTTCTCTTTTACTTTCTTATCAAAACCATAAGCCCCACCAATTATAAAAACCAGGCGTTTATCACTTGACCCCATTCTTTCGTTCACTAATTCAGCTAATTTCTCTGACGAATAATTTATCCCTTCGTCGTCGAGTAATATACAAAAGTCGCCAGGCGCTAAAATAGACAAAATTTTTGAGCCTTCAGTTTTAGGATCGCTAGTGGGAATAATTTTCCAGTCAATCTGTGAATAATTTTTTATCCGTTTGGTATATTGTTCAATTCCCTCTCGAATAATGTCGTCGTGTTTCTTGCCGATCGTGATAATTAGAATCTTCATGCCGAATATTATAACAAACTTTGTTTGGGTGAAGTACAAAAAAAACAGAAACCCCACCAGACCGAGAGAGCGGGGCTCTGTTTGGTCTGGTGGGGACTAAGTTTGACTTGGTGTAGTAATTTGTTCACTTAGAAAAAAGAACTCCTCCGGAACTTCGAAAATTACGCACCTGGCCTTACCTATGGAACCCAACCCCTGCAACCAGGCTTCGCCTGTGAGCCACTGATAGTCTTCAAGCCGTTTGAAACGGTAGGTGACAAGTCGTGGCACACGTTCACACTGGGCCTCAAACTCAAGGGTGCCCGAATCGAGGTCCAAGAGGACTTTTTCGATAAAACAGACACCTCTCTCTTCACGCAATCTACCGGTAATGGCACCCTCAGCACAAACTTCCAGGAGTCCACTGAAGTGATTACCCGCCAAATCAGGGTCAAGGATGTTACGCGGCCCCCCTTGACCTGAGTTGGCCAGATCGATTTTTAATGCCCCAGGAACGAGAAAACCTTTCAAAAAGAAATATCGATTACCCAAATTTATCACCCCCTTTCTAATGAGATGTTCGGTCTGAAAACATTACTACCAAAAACAGGTTAGAAAAGCTAGTACTTACGAATCACCCCTTTCACTACTCCACCAATCGTTAAGGATTGTTCTGGATAGATCGCTTTAAAATCTTTGTTAGCTGGTTCGAGCCAGGATTTACCGTTTTTAGTTTTAAAATATTTCATCGTCCATTCGCCGTCCACCTCAGCTATGACAATATCACCATCACTAGCTCTATTGGTCTTCTCGACAATCACCATATCACCATCAGCGATATGCGCGTCGATCATCGAGTTCCCATCTACCTCTAGTAGATAGGTTTTCTCTTTTTTCTCGATCATCAAATCATCCAGACTAATACTATCAAGCATCGCTTCCTCCGCCATCGCCGGAAAACCAGCAGTCACCGAACCAAGTAAAGGTACTTCGCCAAAAATTTTATTTGGCAACAACTTCCCTTGGTTATCTTTAGTTACTATCCCCGCTTCGATCAACTTCTCTACCAAGCGATAAGCCGCATTAGAAGATTTGAATTGTAGCAGTGTCGCTATCTCGCGATACGACGGCATGCGCTTGTGCGTCCGATAAAAGTCTAGAATTTTGTTTTTGTATTGTTCAAACATTTAGAATAAGAAAGTAGAGACTAAACGAAAAGCCCGTGGCCAAAAATAAGACTTGGTACTCATTCGTCTCATTTGGGTAAGTAGTTGGCGGTGGCGACGGGCGTCATCGTGATAATCCAAACCAGTAATAATTTTAACGTCGATCTCTTTGTTAAGCTTGGAGAGCTCTCGCTCGATAGCTTGTCTGTATTGATTGTGATTCATAGTGATAATAAAGGTTAAACTTAATATCACTAGTTTAAGTGAACAAACGTTCACCGTCAATAATTTCCTTGGGGATAACTAAACTCGCTCGCCTGTTTGCTCACGCCACATCGCATAGTACAAACCTTTTTGCGCCACCAACTCTTCGTGAGTACCAGACTCACAAATCAACCCTTTCTCTAAAACATAAATCCGATCAGCGTGCATGATAGTCGACAAGCGGTGAGCAATCATGATCGACAAGTGTTCTTTGGTTAGGGATAACTCCCGGACAGTTTTAGTAATCTCTTCTTCGGTCAGCGAATCAAGGGCAGAGGTGGCTTCATCAAAAACTAGGATTGTCGGCTGACGCAGTAGAGCTCGAGCGATTGATAGTCGCTGTTTTTCACCACCAGAGACTTTCACCCCACCTTCCCCAATCAGAGTATCTATCCCCTTGTCTGCCCGAGCTAACAAATTCTGACAGGCACTTTTTTGGAGCACGGTCATTATCTCCTCATCGGTCGCTTTTGGATTCACAAACAGTAAGTTGTCTTTAATACTGCCAGCAAATAGTTGAGTGTCTTGGGTGACAAAACCAATTTGAGAACGGAACTCCGTGAAGTCTATTTCGCGTGAAGCAATATCGTTGTAATAAATTTCTCCACTATCCGACTGATACAAACCAACCAATAATTTCACCAGGCTAGTTTTACCCGAACCAGATGGTCCTACAAATGCAATGCTCTCACCTTTGGTCATACCAAAAGAAATATCTTTAAGGGCTTGATTGGTAGCTGATTGATAAGCAAAAGAAACATGGTCGAAAGTTAGTTTTTCAACTCGACCAAGCGGCTTAGGATTAGCTGGTACCACCTCTTTTGGTATTTCTAAAATTTCAGCAAACTTACGAAGTGATACTTCAGCTTCGCGATAACTGTTGATCACCCCTCCCATTTCTTGAAGCGGGTTAAAGACAAAGAAAGAATAGATGAAGAGTGAGAAGAATTCTCCAAACGTAATAGTTTGGGTGTACATTAAATACAGCATGAAAAACAAAATCGAAGTCCGTAAAAAGTTAATCAAAGTTCCTTGAACAAAACTTAAACTGCGCACATAGCGTAACTTTTTTAGTTCTAGATCAAGAATTTTTTCCGTCGTCGTATTGAGACGATTGATCTCTTGATCCACCAAACCTAAACTTTTGACCAATTCAATATTACGCAAAGACTCTGTCGTCGAACCAGCCAAGGCGGTCGTCTCTTTCATGATATCTTGTTGCACTACTTTCAACTTCCGACTCAGCACATAACTGATCCCTCCAATAATTGGGACAGTCAAAGCGTAGGCCAGGGCCACTCCCCAATAAATACTGATGGCGTAGATGGCGATAAAAGTGAACCCGATCAACGACACGAAAACAATATTAATAATCGCAGCGATAAACTTTTCGACGTCGCCTCGCACTTTTTGGAGTAAACCTAAAGTCTCCCCACTACGCTGATCTTCAAATACCGAATAAGGTAGACCTAAAGTATGTTTGACCCCATCAGCATACAGCTCCGCTCCCACTCGTTGAGTGACAGTATTCAGGTAATAGTCCTGAAAATTTTTGGCGACTCGTGACACAAAAGCCACACCGATCATGGCCAACATTAACCATAACGCTCCTTGCAAAAACTCGGCCTTGGAATACTGGTCAAAATTGGTTGTGTAACCATCTATCACGTGCCTAAAGATCAGTGGGTCAAGTAGTGAGAAAATCTGATTAATCGAGGCTAAGACTAAAACCCCCAAACACACTCGCCAATATTTTTTTAAATAAGATAATAATAATTTCATAGTTTAAATTTTTATTTGATCCATCCCTCGCCAAACATTGGAAGTGCCAATATCTTGATTGCCGGCGGATTTAACATACAAAAATAACTGCATTTTATACCCGGCCAGCATAGTTAGAACATTAAGTAAAAATAATCTCTTAGTTTGCTTAGTGCCAAACATTTCCACTTCTTGATCTAAATCTTCATCCGTAAACCGATTTAGTAATTCTGTAGTTTCAGCCAAAGACTCGTTCATTCGTTCGTCAAAATTAGCTCGAGTAGTACTCTCTGATTTAGCGGTATAGGCTCCAAAAACTGAATAATCAACAAGTGATATCATCTTCAACATCGACGGTGTCATAATACTGAGATATTGTAACAACTCTAGCAGGCTTCTTTGTTTATCAGTTGGCTTGTAACCATCCACACCATCTGGAATCTTACTAGCCAGGTGTTTAATTACATTCACTTCATGACTAATAGCACCCAAAAAATGATCTTTACTATACATAATGATTGTTGGTTAACTTTTAAGTCATGGCAGTATATCAAACAGAGCTCTGTCGAGCTATTCTCATTTTTCCTTCGGCCACTCAACCACCTCCGCCACCAACCTCTCTATCTTGTCAGCTAAACGCAATTTGGTTAAAACTGCTTTGGAAGCAATATTGTAATGTTTAATTTTGTCTAATTCCTCATCGATTCCCCACAAATCTTCCTCGGCTTGAGCCCAATCATCAGTGAAACTATTTAAATTAAGTGGCCGTGAATAACAACGCAAAGTTTTTACTCCGTCATAAGTGAAATACTCGTGAAAATAAGACATCACCAACTCTCGCACATTTTTATAAATTGGTTCTCGGTAACGTAAAACAGAGTGATTGGTTTTTGATAAAGCACCCCACAAATTATCCACTTTAAATAAAGTAATCACGTGATCCAAATCATCAGCTGTGGTTTGAAGATGAAGCAAGAGTGGTTCATGCCCGTGTAGTGACAAAATATAAGCCCCTAGAATTGCCCCCTCAATACAGTGAGCGTTGTTTTCGCGGATCACTCGCACTGGAGACTTGATGACATCCTCACCATCAGGTTCAAAATTAAATGGAATACTATTTAAAAAATCCTGAACCTTCGCTGGGGTGTTTAGTTTTTTAAGTAAATTGAGTTCAGCGGTGGTGAATTGAAGCATTGGTAGATTTTAGACCTCTAACACATAACCAAATCCGTTTTCGGAAGGAGTCACTTTGGCATAGCGACTAAAAAGACGCACTCTGGCTAACCGTCTTTGCTCTTCCCTTTCTTCAAGGGCATCTTTTCCAGATGGAAAGAACCAAAACTTTTCAATCCCAGAATCTTCAGCCACCATCTTAATACATTTGGTTATATATTCCATATTAACTCCCTCTAATCTATCAACTGGTTTATCGAAAGAGTTTTCGTTTAGTTGTGACGGATCAGCAAACGTTCCAAAAAGGATTTCTGGTAAATCTGGTTGATTTTTCCCTGTTGTATCTATAGCAACTGCAACATTTTTAAAAAAATATATCACAACGCCTTCTTTGTGTTCGGTTTTTTCAAACGAAAAATTTTCAAGTTCATTAGAACTTTCCTGGACTTGGTCAAATGATTGTCTTTCCATATTTAAAATTATACCCCGGAGTGGACGAGATTAGAAATTGGGTGCCGTAGTGGATAAGGGCACACTTAGTTAGGAATGTATTTGAGAGAAGGGATAATACAACGATTTATATTCCCAGGCTCAGTTAGGCTTCTTCCTAGTCACAATGGTAGTCAACGGATAATGAAGAAAGAATTTACCCCCTTCTTCCTCGACACCCAACATCTCTTCCGCTCCACGTAAACATTCTTCAGGAGTTGTTTTTGTCATTGCGTGAAGCTTGTAGAGAAAAACACCAATATCTTCTTTTTTGTCAAAAACCCATTTGGCATCAAAATCATAAAATTCGGGTTTTTCAAATCCGTTCAAAAAACATAACGTATCCGCATATTCTCGACTCCAAAAAGAAACTTCGTGACCGGTCACGCAATACTTAGCTACTCGATCATCAAAATGTTGGGCTAATACAGTTCCAGAAAAAACATCAGTGATAAGCATTCTAGCCCCAGGCTTTAAAGCACTAAAGAATCTTTTGAAACCTTCTGTTTTATCAAACAAATGATGTAGCGCTCCAAATGACCAAATTGCATCTACTGAATTAGGTTGTATGGTTAACGTATCTCCTCCTTCACGTCGAATTTCAATATTACTTCTTTTCAATTGGAGTACACCATCTGATTGATCTTCTGATGGATCAGTAACGATTACTTTACCGTTTGGAAGTACGGCATCGGCAATAGTTCCTGAAAAAACACCATTACCTGCACCGACTTCTAAAATAACTTCCCCTGGTTGAGGGTTTAGAAATCGTCGCATTACTTCAATGTCCCCTTTTCGAGCGTTAGGAAATTCTAGTAAAGCTTCACCATATAATTGAGCTCGTATACCATCAAATTCTGCCATATGGTTAAAACTCTACCAGGTTAGAAGTTAAAAGTCATTATATAAAACAAAAGCCGCTGGGCGAACCATACGGCATTTGTCGTAAAGATCCTACGATTTTCACGACAACTTTCTCATCTTATCAATGAGAGACGATAAACCTAGCTCGCTAGCAGCACCTTCCGAATGTTTGTCCCGAAAGATAAGCCAGCAGTGAACATGTCCAACCCTCTGACCAGCTTCTTGTCCTTGGTTAAAACTCAGATTGAATGATCTTCCAGCTATTGTCTGGCCAAAGTGATCACTTAAAAGCTGCTGCGTGGCCCCGTGCCAATCAGACGGCAAATCGATGATCGACTCAACATGCTCTTTGGGAATAATCAGAAAACGATCATCGATGACATTACCTCCTCCATCACAGGCGGCGACTAAATAAGCCATGTCATTTTGACACAAGGTTACCACCTTCCCATTCTCAACACAGAACGGACAGTCTTTTGGCATAAGAAAACCTCTTTTCTAAAGGATTTGGTTGTAGTTGGATGGTTCTTCTAGGTTAATTATTACAATATATTTAAATGATTGTCAACTTGGGTGCACTGCTCGCTTTTTGGAGAAGCTCCCAGCACACGCCAAAAATTAGAACTTGCCCTTCGATTACTCAGGACACTGGATTTTTATAGTCACTTCGTTCCTTAAAAATTCGTGGGTGCCTAGAGAGAATCGAACTCTCGATACCGGTTCCACAAACCGGAGTTTTGCCACTAAACTATAGGCACCATATGTTTTTACTTTCGCCAAAAAGCTATTTATAGCTTGGCGGTTCCTCTGTTATACCAGATTTAGCATTACTAAGTCTAGCTAAAGCGTATAGAAGACTCGATAAACGATTTAGATAAGGCAACGTAAATTCTCCTAATTTGACAGCTCCCTCTTCTGAGACACCCACCACCCGCCGCTCCGCCCGCCTAGCAATCGTTCGACCAATATCAAACAAGGCAGCTAATTCTGAACCACCGGAGACAAAGAAAGATGTGATCGGCGGTAATTCTTGTTCCATTCCGTCTACTAAAGTTTCTAAGCCTTTCACTTTCTCTTCAATAATATGTTTATCCGCTCCGGCCAACTCTGCCTGAATAATAAATAGATTATGTTGAACCTCGCCTACAATATCAGCAAAGGTTCTATCAGAAGCAATCGTAAAATTTTGTTCAGCCGACTTAACTTTACACAAACCCAAGAAAGAATTTATTTCATCCAAAGTCCCTAAAGCTTCAGCAATAGCCGAACTTTTAGAAATTCTTTGATCACAACCAAAAGTTTTGGTTGTACCTTTGTCACCTTTTCGAGTATAGAGCATAAGAAAATAATTCGGGGGGCGCAAGTCTTAAAACTCACGCCCCCCCCTAGAAGAATACATCTCTGGCGTTGGCCATTTGAGCTTCGGTACAGACCACCCAAGATTCACAACGCTCGTCGCTGGAACTAGATTCTACCGGGTACTGATCTCGCACCGCCTCTTCGGCTTCGGTCTTAGAATTAAAACATCCTTCAAGTTGGTACACCTCTGGCTGACCCTTGCCAGCAGGAGGGAAAAATATAACATTATATTTTTCCTTTGGCATGGGAGACCTCCTTTCTATCTAATTATAGACGAAGCAGACACCCCGCACAAGCAAGTTGTGCGGGGCTAAAAAAAAGGAAAGAACATCTGGCGGGTCAGTTTGTGTTTAGGGGCTTCAGGTAACTTCTGGCGACCCCAAATTCTCACATACTCAACACTGTCCAGTGGTGAAGAAAGAAGCTCTCTGTGTTTTTTCTTAACAAAAGCACAAGCCTGCCTAGCTGAAAAAGCATAAACTTCCCTGATAAACTCCACAACCTTATCTGGGCGCTTACCAAAAACATACCAGGTTTTCTTCTGTTTCCGTTTTTTCTTTTTGGCTTTTTTCTGTTTAGCCACAGGTATCACCCCCTTTCTATCTTTGACTTTACTCTCGGTAAATTAAAAATCAACTGTGCGCGGGGGGAGACTTGAACTCCCACGCCTTGCGGCACACGCACCTCAAGCGTGCTTGGCTACCAGTTACAACACCCGCGCATAGGTCATATTATTGTCTGTCTCCATCAAAAAAACAAGCGGACAATTGTCCGCTTGTTTTTTATTTCTCTTCAGTGGTTTCTGCTGGCGTTTCTGTTTCTGGTATCTCTTCACCCGTTGCTTCGGCGACAGCTACCTCATTGGCGGCAGTGATCACCTCTTCGGGTGTAACGTACAATTCTTCATCTTCGTTAACAGCCTTAACTCCTGTTTGTTTCATCCGACGACGAATCTCTTTAGCTGCTTTGTCACGGATATAATAAAGTTTAGCTTTGCGAACTTTAGAAGTTTTAACGATTTCAATCTTATCAATATTAGGAGAATAGAGTGGGAAAATCTTTTCCATGCCCACCCCACTAGCTACCTTGCGAACAGTAAAAGTCGCCCCTGGTTCAAAACCATGTTTGCGAGCAATAACCAAACCTTCATAAGCTTGAAGACGGGTCTTGCCTTTTTCCTGAATTTTTTGCCAAACTCGCACTGTCGTACCAGGGCGAAGGTCAACTTTTTGACGCTTAACCATATCGACAGACGAAACTTTGAAGGCGGTAGCTAATGACATAACAGTGAAGACATTATCACAAACTGGCTAGGTAATCAAGGGCAGAAGTGAAATCAGCCGGGGTTTCTGCCTCTAAATGAAAAACTTCCCCCTCTGGGCTCTTAAATTCCAAGATCTTAGCATGTAGAGCCTGGCGACCAAGTCCTGGTAAACACTCCCGACCGGGGGCATATAAGGAATCACAAACAATCGGATGACTGATAAACTTTAAATGCACCCTAATCTGATGAGTTCGCCCAGTCTCTGGTTTGACCTCCAAATAACTATACCCAGGAAATTGTTTAATCACTTGATAGTTCGTTTTAGCCTCCCGCAACTTACCCACCGCCTGTTTGTAGGCCGATCGGACCCGAGGATCTTTCCGACTACGACCAATTGCTGACTCTATGACCCCCTCTTCCTCTTTAAAGTTGCCATAAACCAGAGCTTGGTAGGTTTTTTTAATCTCGTGATTTTGAAAAGCTTCCTTTAACCAATCATAAGCTGACTGTTTTTTGGCAATCAATAAAATACCGCTAGTGTCTTTGTCTAGGCGATGAACAATACCCGGTCGATCAATTACTTCCCCGGAATCCAATTTCATTGACTCACCCACCCCTCGACACTCTGGATGGCACTTCAAAACCCAGTCGACTAAAGTTTGATTAGAAGAGTGACTATCACCATGAACAGCTAAACCGGCCGGCTTATTAACAGCCAAGAAATCATCACCCTCATAAACAACAGGAATATTAATCATCATGTCTTGATAAAATGACACAAATACTGTATTGTAGCAATGTTTGCAACCAAATAGGCGGGCGATTAGCTCAGTTGGTAGAGCAACTCATTTACACTGAGAAGGTCAGGGGTTCGAGTCCCTTATCGCCCACCACAAACAAAAAAGTCTTTGATCTAATCAAAGACTTTTTTGTTTGTGGGTGCCCCTGGTTGGAATCGAACCAACATTAACGGCTTAGAAGTCCGCTGTTCTATCCATTGAACTACGGGGGCAAGCTGGTTCGTTAACCCTCCAAATATACTGTCATTATAACGAAGGGTCAACAACCTTGGGTGCTGCTTTATAAAGTAAGTCAAATCGATCAGCTCTACGATCTAAAATAGAAACTGCCTCATCCAAATCTTTTTGATTAATTGTTGTTTTCTTGGCAATTTCTATTTGAATAGACTCAGCATCTCCGGCCCGCCACAAATTAAAATAATCAACAGCCAACCAACCACAAACAACCGCAGCTATCAGCAAAAAAACAGTAAGCAAAATAAACCAATCTCGATCAGGATTAATACTCTCCTGTTTGTCTAATTTACGAAGTATTAAAAGATTTTTCATAATTCAATTATTTTAGAGAAACTAATTATTCATTAAATAATGAACCTCAAGGTCAAACTAACCGTCCAAAGGCTTTTTCTCGGATCATCTGTAGAAACCGCCATGTCACTGGATTCAATAAAAACCGGGTAAGGCATAGTCTCGACTAGACCAATCAGTCTATAGATAGCAGAGAATGACCCGCTCCCTTTTACGATAAAAGTGGTTCCTTCATTACCGCCAACATGTTCCAAATTTATAACCACCCCAGCCTGCTTAGCGATTGATTCTAGAGATTCAATCAAAAGTACAATTTGATCTAATTTGAGATTAAATTTATCTAACTCTTCACGAGCTCCAGTAGTTTGTTTGTATTGTTGCTGAGCTTTAACTAAAGATATTTCTTGTTGTTTCTTTGTCGCTAAATCTGTGGCTAAATTTTCTAAACTGTGTACTTTTTGGTGAACAAAAAATCTAACAGCTAAAACCAGAATAATTAAAAACAAAGTTAGCATTAAAGCACTGATGGTTTTTAAAAATAAGGATCGGGGCATATACCAATTATAACTGATTTGTTTTAAGTTTAAGCTCAAGACTGAAAGATCCCGCTTTTTCTTTAATTAAGTTATCGACCGGAGAATTAACAGTTGCCACTTGAGCTGATTGTTTTAACTTTTCAACATAGTCAAGAAAAACTTTTCGACTAGTAAACTGACCTTTAATTGTCACCCCTTGGTTCTCACTACCACTATTATCAAAATTTAACGACTGAATACGAATACCATCTATTCTGTAAGTCATTATTAAATCTAAAACCGCCTGTAAAGAAATTTTATTATTAAGAGAGTTAATTATTGAGATATTACTATTAAGTCCAGCCACATAACTAGACACTTGCTCAAAATTTTCACTTTTATTCTCTGTAGGAACGCCACTCAACTCTCTAACCAAACTCTTTTCCTTCAATGATAAAACTAAAAAGATGGTAGTGGACACTACCAAGACAATAACCACTACTACAGCCGTTAGAACCACCCCAACAGTCACCACCCGATTGAGATATTCTTTTTTCAAAACTGATAAATTATTTGAAGGTAAAAGATTAATCATATATTTACTTGGCTTTATAGTAGGCAGCCCGCAAGGCTAAACCAATAGCCGTACTAAAACGTAAAGAATCTTCAAATGACAGCTGAGGCACTAAATCGACTATTTCTTTGGCATTATTCCACGGGTCACCAATAAAGACCGGTAAGTTTAACTGTCCAGATAAATATTCCACAAAACCAGGCAAAGAAGCTTGCCCACCACAAATCACAATTTTCTCAACTGGTTTTTCATAGTAATTAGACTCACTTTGTTCCGCCCTCCAAAACTCGATTACTCTTGTTAATTCATCTTTCAAGGAAGACATCATTGGGATGAGGGCAGTGAATACCTCCTCGTTATCTAAGGCTCGAGACAAGCCTTTGGTTTTTTTTAGCGTCTCTGCTTCTTTGGTTGTTATCTTTAAACTTCGTTCAATATTACGAGTCATGTCTCGACCACCGATATTAGATATTGTTGAAGTTAAGGCCACCACCCCTCTAGCCACTACCCCTAAACCGGTTCTTGTTTTACCAATATCTAAAATTAAAGTAGTGTCTCTATCGCCCGAGGCCAAGCAAGCCCTAGCTAAAGCTTGAGATTCTATTTCAAAAGCTAAAGGCATTAACCCGGCCTCCGACAAAACTGAAGCATAAACAGAAGCTTCCTTTTGAGGAAAAATAGAGACTACTACGTCACGCCCACCAGGACCAGCCTTGGGGGTGTCCACTAGTTCATAATCAAAGATAATATCTTTGATAGGCAAAGGAACATATTGATCCAACTGAAGCTCAATCGCCTGCTTCATTTCAGTTGGCGACATCTCCGGCAGAGAGAGTCTAACAATATAAGCTAATTCCTCAGGAAGAGCTGCCACTACCGCTGAAAATTTATAATCTTTTTTTAATTTTATTAAACTTTCAATTAAAATTTCTGGTTTTTTAATAACCCCAGACTCAATCACTCCTGGAGCCAGATCGACTTCTGCAAAATAATTTAAAGTTAACTTCTGGTTGGTATTAGAAATATTAACCAACTTCACAGATTGATCAGAAATATCTAAACCCACCGCTGGTATTGCTAAGAATCGAGGGGTGGGGAAAAATTTTAGAAAAGTAGAAAACACTACCCTAGTATACCAAATTTATATCCTAAGAAAGATGTTTAGACTGTGAACGACGATACCCTTTTAGTAATTCGTAGGCCGCCGGCATTAATGATAGACCGATAATAATAAAAATAATTATTGTAATGTACTCATCAACTCCAGGTATTAGTGAACCCAAGAAATAACCTAAGCTAATAAAACTAACACTCCACAACACTCCTCCCACGACGTTGTAATAAAAGAAAGTTTTATAGTTCATAGAACCAACACCAGCTAAAATCGGAGCGAAGGTTCGAACCACTGGTACAAACCGAGCCAACATAACAGTCTTAGCTCCATATCGATCGTAAAACTCTTGAGTTTTTTGAATATGACTCTTTCTGAAAAAGAAGGAGTCTTCTCTGGTAAATATTTTAGGGCCTACCTTGGATCCAAACCAATAACCAACATTGTCTCCCAAAATTGAAGCAATAGCACAACCTAAAATTAAAACTACAATATTAAAATGACCCTGAGAGGCCAAAAAGCCAGCGGTAAATAACAAAGAATCTCCTGGTAGAAAAAAACCAAAAAATAAACATGACTCGGCGAAGATTATACTAATCACCCCCAACAAACCTAGAGTCTGAATTAAAAATAGTGGATCAAGCCAATCAAACATACTTTTGTTTATCAATATAACTTTTTAAAATCAACGCGGCGGCCCGAGCATCAAACAGATTGTCCTTACCTATTATCCTTTGGGCTTCCTGACTAGTATAAAATTCTGGCTCAAAAACTACCTGACAGTTGGTTTTTTCGGCTAAAATTACAGCAAAAACTTTTATCTCCACCATTACTGGATTGGGACTACTGTCATAATTGGAAGACTCGCCTATCACTATAGTCTCGATACCCTCCTTTAGACAAATTTCAGCCACCTGATTAAGTACTTCTTTATTATTAGCTAAAACACTATGAGGCATAGCGAAACGACCAGTTTCGTCGGACAAAGCGAGGCCGATTCTTTTGGTGCCATAATCAATTCCCAATAAACGCATAGGATTATAATAGCACGTGGCCAGGGCCCACCAAAAAACTCTGTTTTTTTGGTGGGCCCCTTTAATTGATTTTCTTCAGTAATTTGTTAGGATTGTCAGGATAATCACCAAAGCAACATCCTTGGAGGGGTGGCAGAGTGGTCGATTGCACCTGTCTTGAAAACAGGAAGGCTGGTAACGGTCTCGCGAGTTCGAATCTCGCCCCCTCCGCAAAATAAGAAACGAAGAGACTATATTTTGCGAGAGTACTGAGGTACTCCGAAGTGCTTCCGCCAAAAAAAACAAATGAGTTGTATTTTTGCCGGATGGCACAGTCATCTGTGGCGCCGCAAAAAAAATCAATAGAAATAATATTTGTGTGTAACTTATTTTGTTCTGGGTTACACTCTTGTTACAATGATAACCAATGGACGAAGAAGAGCGCCAACTAAAAGTGCAGACAGCTCGATTGGAAAAAATACCCACCTTAGAGTGGCAAGCTTTTGAGTACAACTACAATGAAAAGAATTCAGATTGGTTTTGGATGGTCGGTATTGTCGGAGGGATAGCGGTTATTTTAGCTATCCTATTTAAAAACTTCCTATTTGCTATTATCTTACTACTGAGTACCTTCACTGTTTTAATGTACGGGGCTCGAAAACCAGAGCTAATCACTTTTGCTATCACTGCCAAGGGTATCAGAATAAAAAATGATCTCTATCCTTTCAAGAACCTAAAAGGTTTTGCTATCAAAGAAGATGACGACTTTGCTAAATTGATGATCCATTCTGACCGCTTGTTCCTTCCTCATATCATTATTCCACTTGAAGACATCGACCCCGAACTGATTCGTGAACGCCTTTCTATTTTTCTAGACGAGGAACACTTCGAAGAAACCTTCGTCGATATCTTTGTAGAACGTTTGGGATTTTAAAATCTGTATGCTAGTCTAATACTCGTTTAAATACAAACGCTCTTGTCGTTCAATGGATAGGACACTCCCCTGCGAAGGGAGAAATGCAGGTTCGATTCCTGCCAGGAGCACAAAAATAAGGCAGAAAATGTGGTAACATTTTCGAACTATACTTTTTGTAGTTCCTGGCAGGAATCGAACGCCGGAACGAACGAAGTCCAAAATTAGCAAATTTTGTTCGCGAGGCGGTGCCCAGGCAAACTTTTTGTGACGACAAAAAGTTTAGCCGCGGGAGATTCCTGCCTACCTATTCAGTCCAAAAGTACCCGCCCTCGTAGGGGGAGATTCCTGTTCTAATTTATTAATCCATGCTTCAATATTATCCATATGCAAACTAATCAAAAAGGCTTCCTTACCCCTTTAATAGCTGTCGTTGTAGCTGTATTGGTAATCGGTGGTGGAACTTCTTATTACTTTAAAAACAGAGACCAAACTTCTACAGTGGAAACCCTAGAAAAAGAAATCTTGACTAAAACTAACTCTCAACAAGATTCAATTACGAGCTGGAAAACCTATACTTCAGAAAAGGATATGTTTTCTTTTAAATATCCCCCTAGTTGGGACTTGGTTGATTCAGGTCACGGCATACTTCTTACAAATGGAGAGCAAAGAATAAGTATTAATGTCCGCCTAAGAAATATGGCTTACGAATATCAAAATACCTTAGAAAAAGATATTCGATCAAGAATCAGGGGTGAATTTTTATCTCAAGAAAAGGCAGACCAAAAATTATTCGAAAAGTTTATTGATACTAAAGAAGTGTTGGCATATGTATCACAATGGGAAATCACTGCCATGAAAGACACCTTTCAAACAACCCGAGTAGATTTTGAATTTAAAAATGAACCCATCGCAACAAATTCCATAAGTAGCTTCAAGAAGGTCATATCACTTACGACCGAAAAAGATTTTAACGACACAAATTTACTTAAATCAATAACGAACACTTTTACTCTCAGCAACTAAAATTCAACCTAAATCTACAAAAATCCCCTTACGGGGATTTTTTGGTTAGAATTTAGAATTTATTTAGCGGCAACTTTCTTGATCGCGGCCATTAATCGAGACTTCTTACGAGCGGCAGTATTTTTCTTGATTACTCCTCGCTTAGCGGCCTTATCAATTGCTTGATAAGCCTTAGCTAAAGCTTCTTTTGTGTTAGAGACATCTTTAGCTACAATCATTTTTTTAATAACCTTAGTGGTGTCTTTCATGATCGCCTTACGACGAACATTAAAAGCCGCTTTGCGAGCGGAACCACGTAAGGCTTTCTTAGCTGATGTAGTAATAGGCATGGGAGCAATAATAACCCATTTTCTTTAAATTGCAAGGTTGTTGGTGTATTATTGGGCCATGATTGGCACCCTACGAGGCACTGTAACCCAAACTACCGACCGAGCGGTTATCTTGGACGTCAACGGGGTTGGTTACCTAGTCTTTGCCTCCACCGAGACGTTGGGGCGGCTAAAAGAAGGCAGCTCGGCCGCTTTATGGACATACTTGGCTGTTCGTGAAAACGCCTTAGACTTATTTGGTTTTCTAGATAGGAATGAAAAAGACTTCTTTGAACTCCTTCTATCTGTGCCTGGGATTGGTCCAAGGAGTGCTCTAGCTATTCTCTCTCTAGCTCCGCCAGAAGTCCTGCGCAAGGCGATCCTCTCCAACAATACCGACTACTTAACCAAGGTCTCGGGTATCGGTCGTAAAAGTGCTGAGAAAATTGTGATTGAACTAAAGGACAAGATCGGTAAATTAGCCGAACACGAGCATGACGGCCTAGTTCAAGCCAGTGATGTAATAGATGCCCTCAAAGCTCTTGGCTATCCTCAAAAAGATGTTCGTGAAGCGGTTCAAAAATTACCACCTGATATGACTGACACTAGCGAACAAATCAAAGAGGCGCTTAAAATTTTAAGCCGCCAATAATTATGTACAAACTCACCCCCCTCCTTGATCTGACTGACTATGATGATAGATTGAAAAAGTTGGAAGCTCACTTTACTCAGAGTGAAACTTATCGACTGTGGCAGGAAAAAGCTGGCCGCGATGTTCGAGTTTTTGTATTAGAAAAAGAATCAGAAAATACTTTCACGCCAATTTTTGTTTTCTTAGCGCTTATTCACACTATTTCCTTTGGAAAAAAAATATTAGACATCCCCCATGGACCAGTAGCTCTCTCTAACCCCTCTGAAGAAGATAATAAAAACCTAATCAAAAAAATAAAAGAGTTTATTAAACAAGAAAAAATTGTCTTTGCTCGGATCAACTCTAAAAATAATCCTGGCTCTAATTTAAAACCAGTAGCCCAATTTCACTATCAAGCCGGCATTTTTCAACCTCGTTTTGAATGGTTAGTTGATACAACTCAAGACTTGGATACCTTAATGGCAAAAATGAAAAAAGGAACACGTTACTCTATTCGCTTGGCCGAACAAAAAGAAGTCAAAGTTGAAATCATAACCGATAACTTAGACCGGTATCTTGATGAATTTTATAATCTAACCATCCAAACCGGAAAAAGAAATGGTTTTCGATCTCACTCAAAGGAATATTATGAGAAAATCTTTAAAACTATTTATAATACTGATTCATTGTTTTTAACTGTTGCTTCTTATAAAAACAAAATTCTAGCTATGAATGTTATCTTTTGTTTTGGCAACCAAGCTGTCTACTTGTATTCCGCTTCGTGTGATGAACACAAAGATCTCCAGGCTTCATACTTAGCTCAGTGGACCAGTATTGAAGAAGTAAAAAGACGAGGCATAACTAAATACAGCTTAGGCGGCATCACTCCCGACGAGTTCCCCTCTCAATACCACTCTTGGCGATCAATCACTTCATTTAAAAAAAAGTTTCCCGGACAAGAAATTGATTACGGTTTATGGTTTGATATTCCTAATCAAACTTTGTGGTACTATTTTTATTGTCTTTACCGTTTTATCCAAAAAATTCGCCCCTAAACATCCATGAACACTCTCAAAAAAATCATTATTAAGCATCTCACGCCGAGCTGGACTCTACATACCTACCATTATTTATTGGCTCTGGCCGGTGCTTGTTTGTATCGTTTCCCTTCCCAACAAATGGTTGTCATTGGCATCACTGGCACCAAAGGCAAAACCTCTACTGCTAACTTTATTCATACCACTCTCAATGCCAGCGGCCATAAAACCGGAATCATTAGTACCGCCAATATCAAAATCGGCACCGAAGAATCTCTCAATAAATATCATATGACCATGCCTGGGCGCTTTACCATTCACAAACTAATGCGCCAAATGGTGAACACCGGTTGTACTCACTGTGTCGTAGAAACCACCTCCGAAGGGCTCAAGCAATATCGTCATATTGGTATTGCTTATGATTACGCGATTTTTACCAACCTCACCCCAGAACACCTTACTTCTCATGGTGGTAGTTTTGAAAAATACAAAGAGACCAAAGGTAAACTATTTAAAGCAGTAGCTGATAGAAAAAATAAAATTATATCCGGTAAAACAATTCCTAAAACAATCGTCGCTAACGCTGATAGCGATCACGCTTCTTACTTTTTAAATTTTAAGGTTGATAAAAAGATTACCTACAGCACCCAAAACAAAGGTAATGTAAACGCGAACGAAATCGGAACCACCACCCATGGTATTTCTTTTAAAGCAGACAACCACCAATACACCTCACCTATTTTAGGTACCTTTAATGTTGAAAATATCTTACCAGCTATTATTGTGGCTCAAGAAGAAGGCGGAACACCCGAACAGATTAATGTTGGGTTACATAATTTAAAAAGCATCCCAGGTCGAATGGAAATTATTGATGTTGGCCAAGACTTTACCGTTATTGTCGACTATGCTCACGAAAAAGAAAGTATGACTCGAGTCCTAGATACTGGCCGATCGATTGTTGGTTCTACTCACAAGGTAATCGTTCTGTTAGGGGCCGAGGGTGGTGGACGAGATAAGGCCAAGCGTCCAATCATGGGCGCCCTAGCCGGCCAAAAAGCCGACTTTGTGATTGTGTCTAACGTTGATCCCTATGATGATAATCCTCAAGAAATTTTAGAAGATATATCCAAAGCTTCTACTGAAAATGGTAAAACCTTGAATCAAAACCTTTTTGTTATTGCCGATCGTCGCGCCGGGATTGTCCAAGCTTTATTATTAGCCAACAGTGGTGATATTGTTTTAATCACCGGCAAAGGAGCTGAGCAATCAATGATCATAGGTAACCAGACTATCCCTTGGGATGATCGAAAAATTGTTAAGGAACAACTTGAAAAAATTCTCGCTTCGCGCTAGCGTGAAGCGATGCCTGAACTTCCTGAAGTCGAAACTTTAAAACGAGAGCTAACTAAAGCGGTGGTAGGAAAAACTATTACTTCGGTTGATATTGGTTGGCCTAAAACTATTTCCCCTCTTAAGCCAAAAGCCTTTAATGACCTAGTCTCTGGACAGAAAATTACTTCTATTGAAAGACGGGCTAAAGTTTTAATCATTACCCTCTCTGATCAAAACCATTTGATCGTTCATTTAAAAATGACGGGGCAACTTATTTTCAAACCAAAATCTGGTCAGATGGTTTCTGGAGGCCATCCACAACCAGGCGGTTTAGATAACTTACCCAATAAATTTACCCGAGTTAGTTTAAACTTTACTGATAGTACCGCTTTGTATTTCAATGACATGCGCAAGTTCGGCTGGCTCAGGCACATTAAAAATCATGAAAGAGAAAACATCTTTCTAAAAACCGGGATCGAGCCCCTATCCAAAAAATTTACCTATGAAACCTTTACCTCAATACTGGCCCGCTACCCGAAGCGAAATCTGAAACAGTTTTTACTTGATCAAACCTTGATTGCCGGCCTGGGAAACATTTATGTCGATGAGTCCTGCTTCATGTCGAGAGTCCGCCCCACCCGCCTAGTTGGCACCTTAACTAAAAAAGAGACAGCCGATTTATACCAAAATATTATCGCTGTCCTGAAACTATCCATCAGTAAAAAAGGGACCTCAGCCAAAAATTACGTTCGCAGTGACGGCTCCCAAGGTGGCTTCGTGCCTTATTTATTTGTTTACGGTCGAGCCAAACTCCCTTGTAAAGTTTGTAAGACCCCCATCACTAAAATAAAATTCGCCGGTCGCGGGACTCATTTTTGTGCCAAGTGCCAGAAATAATTAAGAAGACAAAAACTGAAAAACAACTATTCCGGTGGCTACAGAAACATTGAGCGACTCTTTACTCCCCTTCATCGGAATCTCGATAATCTCATCGCACAACTTTAAGATATTTTTGGGAATCCCTTCCGTTTCCTCGCCAAGAATTAACACGCAAGGCCACTGCGGTTTAAATTTTTTATAATTAACACCCCTCTCGTCTTGCTCCAAGGCAATTATTTGAACTCCTTGCTTTTTTAACTTTTTAATTAGACTCGAAAGACTTTTGACACTTTCCCATGGAACAGATTTTTCGGCACCTAAGGCGGATTTGGCAATTCGACTATTAGCTCGATTAAATTTGTCAGTCGGTGCTGGAGTCACCCCCACTAAATACACCTTACTCACCCCAGCTCCATCAGCGGTCCGCAAAATCGCCCCCACATTATAGGTACTGCGGATGTTGTCTAGTATTAAATATATTTCCTTCTTGTTTTTCATGGGTTATCGAGCTAAGCGAGAAATATAATACTAAGGTGAAGGCTTCGCAAGATCGACGGATCGAGACTTGAGGAATTTGTCAGCAGACAAATATCCGTACTCCACCTTAGTATTATATTTTGAGCCCTCATGTTAGAATAACAACATGTTTAACATCTTTCCGCAAACATTAAGTGTCTTCCCCCAATTACTAGACTACGGTTTTTTTGCTCCTTTAATCCTCAGGCTAGCGAGTGGTTTGTGTTTCTTGGCAGTTGCTTACAACGCTACTTTTACCTACAAAACCACCACCAAAGATATTCTCAAACACTTCCCGTGGTTAAAAGGTGAAAATTTCTGGATCGGCTTGTCTGGACTCCTCTCTTCTATTATAGCCATCTTCCTAATCATTGGTCTCTACACCCAAATAATGGCTATTTTAGCCATCTTGGCCGGCATTAAGTTAATGTTCCTAAAAACAGCTTACAAAGCTGATTACGGATTTGATACTTTCGCTTGTATCTTACTCATCGCTATTGGCCTCGCTCTTCTCGTCGCTGGCCCAGGTGCCCTAGCTATTGATCTGCCTTTATAAAACATAGACAAATCGGGTTTTTTCTAGTATTCTTTTTTTGTTATTTGCGCCTGCCCCGCTAGCTCAGTCGGTAGAGCAGCTCCCTTTTAAGGAGATGGTCGGGGGTTCGATTCCCTCGCGGGGCACAAAAACGTGAGTGTAAAAAGACTGGACTACTCCAGTCTTTTTCGCTTTTGTGAACCGGAAACATGTTTTTGTAACAACAAAAACAGTCGAGGTGGGGTCGCGACTTTTCTGAACTGGTGAGGAAAAAGTTGTGACCAAAAGTTATAGCCCCAAAATCACCCTCTCCAACGCCACCTCAAACTCCCTCTTCCCATGCCGAGCATCGGAATATAATTCTGTAAAAGATTTAGACATAGATTTTAGTTCAGCCATGGAAAATTTCAATAACGCTCGTTTAGTTTTTTGTAAAACAAATGGGTGCATTTTGACCGCTTCATCACTCTTAGCCCCAGCCACTAACAGCATATTCTTGACCTGACCCGCAAACCGCCAAAAGATCTCTTCAGCCGGAATTCCTTTATACAGCGCCTCTTGATACAGTACCCACAACTTCTGTTTATTCCTCTCCCCTAGACCATCAGCTAAAGAGAAAATATTAAAGGCGTCAGCTTTAGTGATATCTGTCTTAACATGCTCCAGAACCTTTTCGGCATATTTTTTAAATTTCGTCAGCAAGACTTTGGTCACTTCCCCTTCTAGCATTAAGACAATGTGTGGTGACTCGGCCAAATCTTTGATATGGCTATCGAGAAAATCTTTACCCTCAGGCGATTCAGTGAAACCACGCAAAACGATTAGATATTTAGAATCAAATAGTGAAGAACCAAATACCACTTCTTCTAGCTGGCTAACATCAAAACTATCACCATCCATGCGAAAGACGGCCGCCTCGGGACGCTTGGCCTGCAAAGTAGCTACTAGTTTATAAAAACTAGCTCGACTTTTTACTTCATCATTTCCATAGACAAGATAGAGCATAATTAGAATTTTATTTTCAAACCAACCGGGGCATGATCGGAGCCGTAAACATCTCCATCAATCCAAACTTTTTCAATTTTATCTTTTAACCTCTCACTAACCCAGAAATAATCTATTCTCCAGCCAATGTTCCTGTCTCTCGCTCGTGATTTTTGGTCCCACCAACTATACTCGACTTTCGTCGGATTAATGATCCGAAAAGTATCAACGAAACCAGCTTGTTCAAATTTATCCAACTTGATTCTTTCTTCCGGTAAAAAACCAATACTTTTGGCATTTTCCTTTGGTCGAGCAATATCTATTTCTTTATGAGCCACATTCACATCACCACAAAAGATCACTGGTTTAGTCTTATCAAGTTTTTTAATATAGGTTAAAAATTCATCAAAAAACTTCAATTTGTAAGCCAGGCGATGATCTTCTCCTCCCCCATTAGGAAAATAGATATTTAAAAAATAAAACTCAGGAAATTCTAATTGCACAATTCGTCCCTCCGTTGAAAGATTATTCTTACCAAAATTAGTGGTAAAACTGACCGGTTCGGTTTGACTATAAACCGCCGTACCACTGTACCCTTTCTTTTCTTGAGCGCTATGCCAAAAGGAAAAGTAACCAGTCGGATTACGAAGCTCTTCCGACAATAATCCAATATCTTGAACTTTGGTTTCCTGAAGAGCTACCACATCAGCCTTAGAGGCACCCAACCAGTCCAAAAACCCCTTCTTCTCAGCCGCTCGGATACCATTCACATTCCAAGAGATCAGTGTGTAGTTTTTGGCCATAGAGCCCCATTATAGCGCAAAATCTCTCTCGTTTTCTATAAGACCTAAACTTTAGGCTTTACCTCAATCACCTTCTTAAAATCTTCAAACAAGGTCACTTTTAAATGTTGATTGTAAATAGCCGCCGCTGGGTGGTATAAAGGTAAAATCCTGACTGGACCATAAATAGCTTGGGCTTGAAAAAATTGACCGTGATTTTGACTAATAGGAAGGTCAGCTTCAGCTAAACCAAATTTAGTCATAATATAACTCATCGAAAAACGTCCCAGGGTCACTATTAACTGTGGCTGAATAACCCCAATCTGCTGATCAAGAAACGGTCCATAAACAGCAATTTCCTCAGGCGAAGGATCACGGTTGGCCGGTGGGCGGTCTTTAACAATATTGGTGATGTAAACTTGGGCTCGAGAAATATTAACTGAAGCCAAAAGTTGGTCTAAAAATTTACCGGAAGCACCACAAAAAGGGCGGCCTGTTTTAGCCTC
The DNA here is from genome assembly GCA_021414225.1 of Candidatus Vogelbacteria bacterium. Taxonomy (NCBI): domain Bacteria; phylum Candidatus Vogeliibacteriota; species Candidatus Vogelbacteria bacterium. Next base: position 80,861 of record JAIOOX010000001.1, read on the forward strand.
ATTCTTACCAGGCGCTTCACCGACAAACATTATCTCGGCCGTATGGCTACCCTCTCCAATCACTGGTAAAGCTTTATTAGTTTGACGATAAGCAAATAAAGGTGAGGAGACTAAATTTAAAACCTCGTCACGAACAGTTCGAAGTTTAACATCTCGATCATCCAACATAAAATAAAATTAATTATCGCGCTCGTTAGCTGGTGGAGATATTTTTTTAATTAACAATTCAAAATACCAAAGGCCTGTAAAAATAAAAATCGTCAGAATCGCTGAAATAAAACCTAAGCCAAAGAAACCGAAGCCGACCGCCATTCCAATCCCAGCCGCAATCCACAAACCGGCCGCTGTGGTCACTCCTCGTAAGTGTTTACCGCCATTAAGAATAATTAGACCGCCTCCTAAAAAGCCAATTCCCATGACGATATTTGAAGCGATACGGGTTGGGTCAACATCAATCAACCCATAATACATACTAGTGACCAGTTGGGCTGTGATAATAAACAGAGCTGAGCCTAAAGAAACCAGGGCGTAAGTACGTACTCCAGCTTTTTTGTGAGCCATCACTCGCTCAATGCCCACCAACCCTCCAAATAACACCGCTGCACCTAAACGCAAAAGAATATCTAAATAAGTAAGAGTAATAATAGTCATAGGTTAATTATACCTTGACCCCTTCCTGCTGTAAAAGCTTTTGTTTATTTAACGAACCCCGATTGTATCCACCAACTTTTCCATCACTACGTACTACTCGATGACACGGAACCTTTGGATCGTGGTTCTTGGTTAAAATATTACCAACCGCCCTAAAAGCTAGTGGCCTACCAGCTAAAGCTGCCACTTCTTTATAGGTTAGAACCTGACCTTTGGGAATTTTTCTAACCACTTCATAGACAGCTTGAGAAAAGGTTTTCATTTTAAAAATATAACACAAAAACACCCGCTTTAAAGCGGGTGTTTTTGCTACAATCGGAAAAACGATTTAAGTTATTCTGTAGTTGTAGTAGATGCTGCATCACCAGTAGTTGTAGTGGTACTAGCATCAGTAGTGAAGCTACCATCTCCTTCAGTTGTGGTAGTTTCAGTGGTAGTAGTAGCTGTTGAATCATCAACCATAACGGCATTCTGGTTTTGCATGTACCATACAACTCCAGCGATGATTATAACAACAACTACAACGATTGCGATTACTGAATTTTTCATTGTGAATGTCAATTATTTGATAATCGACCTTTTGCTAAAACAGCAATAGGATTAGCCAAGGATAGCACTTTGGGGCTTAAAAATCAAGAAGCTTGGCAATGTGGATAAGGTATTGTCTAGTAAAACACCTATTTACTCAGGCTCCCCCAATCTGGCCCAGTGGCAATATTTACCACTAATGGAACCTCGGAAACAAGAGCTTCTTCCATGCCTTTTTTAATCAAAGGGGTTATTTCATTCAGATTATCTACCCTTACTTCATAAATCAATTCATCATGAACTTGGAGAAGTAGGTGAGCTGATTTCGCCAACCCCGCTTGATCAAGTAGTTGTTGAACTTTATTCATGGCAATTTTAGTAATATCTCCCGTAGCTGTTCCTTGAATCGGCGCATTCATAGCCATTCGCTCCGCTGAAGCTCTCAAGTAGGGTAGCTTTGACTTTAGCCCAGGGAAGTACCGACGTCGGCCAAAATATGTTTCCGTGTAACCTTGAGTATTGGCCTTATGGATCACCTCATCAAAATAATTTTTAATAGTAGGAAAAGTGGCAAAGTACTCATCATAGAATTGTTGCGCTTCCTCCCGAGTACTACCCAGGTTAGATCTTAGAGCATTAACCCCCATACCATAAATAATTCCAAAATTAATCACCTTCGCTTTTCGGCGCATTTCTTTGGTTACTTCGGTTTCAGACACTTTAAAAACCAATGAGGCCACTGCTCCGTGAACATCTTTTCCCTCTTTAAAAATGTTGATCAACGACCGATCCCCAGACAACAAAGCCAAGATCCTCATCTCGATTTGAGAATAATCTGCACCAACCCACACATATCCAGGACTCGCCACAAATGCTCGCCGAATCTTTTCACCAAAACCTTCTCGAACCGGGATGTTCTGCATATTAGGGTCGCTAGATGACATTCGACCAGTAGTAGTCCCAGTCTGATGCAACTTAGCGTGGAGCCGACCATCCTCACCAATCATGGTTGGAATAGTATCAATATAAGTAGACAGTAATTTCTGCAACTCTCGATAGTCTAAAATCTTACCAATCACTGGATGTAAATCTTTTATTTTTACTAATTCTGATTCCTTGGTGGAACGAGCACCTCCGGCTGTCTTTTTTAGACCTTTGGCAGTTAAATTAAGTTCATCAAACAGAATGGTGCCTAATTGTTTTGGAGAATTAATGTTAAACTCGTGCCCAACCAAGGCCCAAATTTCTTGTTCTAAAAGGTTTAGTTTTTTATGGTATTCAATTGATAAGGTTTTTAAATATTTAACATCCACTACAATCCCCCAACGTTCTGCCTCACTCAACAAATCTATAATCGGTAATTCTATATCCTCATAAAGTTTAACTAGATTCTGGTCTGACAATTTTTTTTGCAAAAATTTTTCAGCTTGAAGCCAATCACTTGTCTGACAGTAAGACAAAATATCTTCTGGAGTGGGATTGGTTTTTTCTGAATTAATTAGCCAGAGAGCGATCGCTAGTTTTTTCACTAATTTTTCATCAAGTGGATTATTAATGCTCTGTTTTTTAACAACCTGATTATCGGCCCGCACAGAGTCAGTATGAGCAAAAGCAGTTTTAACCCGCGATAAGAGTGATTTAAAGTCTAATTGCTGAAATAATTTTTCTACTTCACCAAAGTTAAAGGTGTTTACCCACTCTTTTTGTGGTAAAGAAAAATTAATTGGCGCATCGAGTCTAATTGTTGCTAAAGCTTTAGAAAACAAAGCTTCCTCTTCAAATTTTCTCAAAAGCTCTAGCGTCCGTGGTTTTAATCCGGCTTGTAAAAAAGGTTCGTCACTTTGTTTAAGTTTTTTATAAATATTTTCAATTGAACCAAAAGTACTAATTAAAGTCGTAGCAATTTTCTCCCCAATTCCCACAATTCCAATAATATTGTCGGACGGGTCACCACGTAAACCTTTATAGTCAGGTAAAAAAGTCGGTCCAAAACCAAAACGCTCCTTTACTAAAACTTCATTATATAAAACAGTATCATTAATTCCTTTCTTTAAAGTAAAGACCAGCACTTTATCATCAGACACCAATTGAAGAGTATCCATATCACCAGAGGCGATGATTACTCTTAGGTCCGGTTTATTTTTGGTTTCTGCAACAATCGTGCCAATAATATCGTCGGCTTCAAAGCCCGGCTTATCATAAATAGGAATATTAAAAGCAGTAAAAATTTCTCTAGAACGATCCATTTGCGCCACTAGAGCATCATCTGTTTTCGCCCGACCAGCTTTATAGGCTTCATACACCTGCTTACGAAAGGTGGGCTCCGGTAAATCATAACAAGCGGCCATATAATCAGGTTTTAACTCAGCAATAATCCTAATCAACATCGCCGCTAAACCATACAAGGCTCCAGTCGGTTCACCTGAAGTTGAAGTGAAGTCAGGTAAGGCATGATAAGCCCGATGTAAAATAGCGTGAGCATCAAACAAAACAAGGGTTTTAGTTTGATTATTTTTCTTCATAGGAAATTTCTCTAATCTCTTCATCAATAAACTTAAATGATATGGTTTGTGCGTCGGCTGGTATAACATCAGACACTTTTTCTGGCCATTCAATTATTACAATATTGTAAGGATCTTTTATGATCTCACCAAAACCAAGAGTCATCAACTCGGATCCCCCAGCTAACCGATAAGCATCGATATGGATTACCCTCTTCCACAAGGAAGAACCTGTTACTTGATAAATCTTTTCAATCACAAAAGTAGGGCTAGTGATTGCGTCTGAAATACCTAAGGCTTTCGCTAAACCTTGAGTAAAAGCTGTTTTACCAGAACCTAGGTCGCCACTTAAAGCTAAAATACTAGCTCCGGTGGTTTTTGGTCTTAGCCTAAAGACAATTGCTCTAGCTAAATCATAAGTCTCCATTAAATTACTCGTTCGAATAATCATAAAGCGATTGTAGCACGAAAAATATGTTAAAAAAGACATCAAAATCTCTAACCTGGTTGAAGTTAAATTAGTTTTCCCCTATTTTAAACTTGCGACTATAAAGCAATGTGCTAGAAATGGTATTTAGACGAACAGCAAGGATGAACTTTAGATAAAAAACGTGTACAATATAACTGCATGTCAAACTCTTTTAATGAAGAAAAGCAAGAAAAACGAATTGAGGAACTTCATCTTAAGGAAGCTGAAGATTTAGCTCAAGTCCTAGCCTCCCGCTATCAACTTCCTTATATCGATCTTTCAAAAACAGCCATAAACACAGATGCTTTGCGGTTAATATCAGAAGCTGAGGCCAAAATAGCAAACGTAGCCAGTTTTCGTTTGGTTGGCCGAACTCTCCATATAGCCATCCTATCTCCCAATAACTCTAAAGTTAAGGAATTAACTGATGAATTAAAAGAGAAAGGTTATCTAGTTACTCTATATCTTGTATCTGAGTCTGGTCTAAACAGAGCTTGGGGATTTTATGCTGAAGTTTCTAAAAGTACTGAAGCAACCGCTGGTCTAATAGATATCTCCGCTGAGCGAGTTAGTAAATTTTTGACTAATATCAAAAATATTAACGATATCAAACAGGAGATTGATAAAGAAACAGTCAACACTTTAGCTTCGGGAGGAATCTCCGGCACCTTGGAACTACTTTTGTCTGGTGCTCTGGTCACCAACGCTTCGGATATTCATTTAGAACCAGAAGAGACTGGTATTCGTCTCCGTTATCGTCTTGATGGTGTTTTACAGGATGTTACTAATTTTGATGAAAGAATTTACAAACAGATTCTCTCTCGAATTAAATTAATTTCCGGTTTAAAACTAAATGTAAAACAATCGGCTCAAGATGGGCGCTTCAGTATTAAGGCCCAAGAAGCCGAGATTGAAATTCGTACTTCTGTTATTCCAGGCTCATATGGTGAATCAGTGGTGATGCGTATTCTTGATCCAAAAAGTATTGCTGTCACCTTTGAGCAACTAGGGATTGAACCAGAACTATTTAAAGTTTTTGATCGAGAAATTCACAAACCAAATGGTTTAGTTCTTCTAACTGGTCCGACTGGTTCTGGTAAAACAACTACTCTCTATGCTTTCTTACGTCAGGTTAATTCTTCTGAAACTAAGATTATTACTATCGAAGACCCGGTTGAATATCACTTAAAGGGAGTTAACCAAACTCAGGTTAATGGCAAGAAGGGTTATACTTTCTTGTCAGGACTAAGAGCAGCCCTTCGCCAAGACCCAGATATTATCATGGTCGGTGAAATTAGAGATGGAGAAACAGCTAAAATCGCCATCAATTCCGCTTTAACTGGTCACTTAGTTTTTTCCACTCTTCACACTAATAATGCCGCCGGCGCTATTCCCCGTTTAATCGATTTGGGTATTAATCCTAAAATTATCAGTTCGGCCCTGACTCTCTCTATCGCCCAACGCTTGGTCCGCAAACTCTGTGTTAAATGTCGTAAAGAACAAACAACCACTCCGGAAGAAAACAAACTAATCACCGGCGTATTACAAAGTATTCCAAAAAAGAAACCTGGGTTTGATACTACTTTTTCTGGCACTATTTATGTACCAGGTGGTTGCGAGTTTTGTCATAACACTGGCTATAAAGGCCGTCAGGGTATCTTTGAAGCTATTGTTATGGATGATGTGATAGCCAATGTCGCCACCACCAACCCAAGTGAAAGAGATATTATTATAGCCTCTACTCCCCAAGGCATCCTCGATATGCGTCAAGACGGAATTATTAAAGTAGTCCAAGGTGTCACCTCTTTGGATGAGTTGGGTCGAGTAGTAGACTTGTTCGAAGAAATTTTGTAACAAAAAAGCACCCAGTGGTGACTAAGCGCTCCTTGCCATCAAGCTCATAAACCTCTAAACGATCTCTTGAGTAAGAAACTTACTTAAGTTAGGTAAATTATCAAGGATAGTTTTCGTCCCTTCCGACAAAATCGGAAAACCAAAACGTCCTGTCAAATGAACCCGTTAGACCGGAATCTAAATCGTTTAGAGGTTTATGCTCTTGATAAATAAACTAAACAATCTTATCTTAGCATATAAAGAATATTATGTCAAGTACCCCCTCCAACAACCTTGGTAGCCAGAAATCACCCCCTAAAGACGATCACTTTCTAGACAAATCTCTTAGGCCGTCTGTTTGGCCTGATTATATTGGCCAGGAGAACATCAAAAAGAACCTTCGTATTCTACTAGAAGCCGCCGTTGGTCGCAAACACCCTCCAGAACACGTCCTTTTCTATGGACCTCCAGGCCTCGGAAAAACCACTCTAGCTTATTTAATAGCTAAAGAACTTAACACTCAAATAAAAGTAACCTCTGGTCCCGCTATTGAGAAAGTTGGCGATTTGGCATCGATTTTAACCAACCTCTCTCCTGGAGATATTTTGTTTATTGATGAAATACACCGTCTCAACAAAATGATTGAGGAGGTTTTATATCCAGCTATGGAATCTGGAAACCTAAACATTGTTATTGGCAAAGGCCCAGGTGCTCGAGTAATCCAATTAGATTTACCACCCTTCACCTTAATAGCTGCTACTACCCGAATAGCCTTACTCTCCGCTCCTCTCCGGTCTCGTTTTTCCGGTGGTACCTTTCGATTAGAATTTTACACTGAGGAAGAGTTGGCCCAAATCATCAGACGCTCCGCTTCAATATTAAGTATCAATTTAGACCATGAGGCTAGTTTATTGATTAGTGCTCGTAGCCGTTTTACTCCCAGAATTGCTAATCACCTCCTTAAGCGTTGTCGAGACTTTGCTCAAATTAAAAAGGTAGAAATCACCACCTCAGTGGTTGAAGAAGCTTTAGAATTACTTGGTATAGATAATTTAGGTTTAACCAACTCCGATCGAGAGTTATTAAAAATAATTATTACCAAGTTTGACGGTGGACCTGTCGGAGTGGGCACTATTGCTACAGCTCTATCGGAAGAAGAAGCAACTGTGGAAGAGGTTTATGAACCTTACTTAATTCAACTTGGCTTTTTAGATCGAACCCCTCGAGGACGGATAGTCACCGATAAGGGTTATCAGCATTTAGGTTTAGATAGGCCGACCAATAAACTTTTTTAATATTATGTCCGGACATAACAAGTGGTCAAAAATCAAAAATAGAAAAGCGATAACTGACAGCAAAAAGAGTAAGATCTTTTCAATGTTAGCTAAAAACCTGACCGTGGAGTCAAAAAAAGTTAAGGGTGACAAAAATTCCCCCACTCTTCGAGCTGTTATTGATCGAGCTAAAGCTGCTAATATGCCAACCGACAATATAGATCGAGCTATAGCCAAAGGGGCTGGAGCTGATAGTGGTTCTTTTGAGGAGGTAATTTATGAAGCTTACGGCCCAGGAGGTATTGCTATTATTATAGAAGGAATAACTGATAATAAAAATCGCACCACTCCAGAGATTAAACATCTTTTACATTCTTGTGGTGGCTCTCTTGGTAGTCAAGGATCTGTCTTGTGGGCTTTTAGTAAAGGTGATGAGTTTTGGACGCCCAATAATACCCTCACCTTAAGTGAAGGTGATGAGGAAAAGCTACTCCACCTCCTAGATATCTTAGATGATCACGACGACATTAAAAACATCACAACCAATGCCGATTTTAGCGAATAATAAAATTATTATGGGCATTGACCCTGGTTATGATCGACTGGGTGTTGCAATAGTTCAAAAAGGAATAACCAACCAAGAAGAACTTATTTTCTCTGACTGTTTAACTTCGGACCGAAAAGACATCTTCCCAGAGCGGTTAAAAAAAATTGGTTTAGGGATTGAGTCTTTAATTAACAAATTTAATCCAGACTACTTAGTCCTAGAAAAACTGTTTGTCACCAACAACCAAAAAACAGCTATGATGGTTGGTGAAATTCGTGGAATGATCATGTATATTGGCGCAAAAGCCAGTCTCCCACTTTTGGAATACACCCCTTTAGAAATAAAATCAACCATTACTGGTTATGGTAAAGCAGACAAAGAACAGGTTATCTTGATGGTTAAAAATTTAATTAAAATAAATAGGGAGATTACTCACGATGATGAATTTGACGCTATTGCTATTGCTTTAACAGCCATCGCTCGAGAAGTGAACCTATAAAATAACACCTCTTATCCACATCAACTTAGAACAATGATTGCAAAAATAACCACCTTCTGTTACAAAATAACTACTTATAACAATAAGTAGTTATTAGATTAATTTGCTTTTGTCTTATGTCTTTAGACGATATCGCTAGTGGCCCTATTAGCCTTGGCGACGAACCATTAAATATTAATGATGAGGACCTATTAGAGGATCCTTTGGTAGAAGAGGTGGTGTCTGACGAATTTAGTTTACTAACACCTATTGAAACCGAAGATGATAAGGATGATATGGGTCTAGATGATTTAGAAAGTTACGATTAATCTTCTAGATAAATATAAAAAATCCTGGTTATTTAAATAACCAGGATTTTTTATATACAAAAATTTAATATGTGGTACAGTTCTGATTATATGACTTCAATCAAAAAATATTTTTCTATTAAAAAGATCTTGATCAAGCTTGGCTTAGTAGCTGTTATTTTCTTTTTTGCCACCAGCGGTTCCGCTACTTTATGGGCCATGACCTTACAAATTCCTGATTTTGATTCTTTTTTCAAAGAACGAAGTTTAACCCAATCGACTAAAATATATGATCGAACTGGTAAGGTTTTACTTTACGATGTCTTCGGAAATGCTCGAAGAACAACTGTCGCTTTAACTGATATTAGCCCTTACGCCCAAAAAGCGACAATAGCTATCGAGGATGCTGATTTTTATAATCACGGAGCAATAAAACTATCATCTATTGCTAGAGCCTTTTTAGTAAACGTTAGTTCTGGCGATATTCGTCAAGGTGGTTCAACTTTAACTCAACAAGTTATTAAAAATACCCTACTAACCCAAGATAAAAAAATATCTCGTAAAATAAAAGAGGTTATCTTGTCGGTTAAACTTGAGCAAACTATGAGCAAGAATGATATCTTGGCCCTTTATTTAAACGAAAGTCCTTACGGTGGAACTATTTATGGTATCGAGGAAGCGGCTCAATCTTTTTTTGGTAAAAAATCTAAAGATTTAACATTGGCTGAAGCAGCTTATTTAGCCTCTCTCCCCCAGTCTCCCACCTACCTATCTCCTTATGGCAAAAACAAAGACCGCTTAGACGCTAGAAAAAACCTAACTCTAAAAAAAATGTCTGATTTTGGCTGGATTACTAAAGACGAATATAACCAAGCCTTAAATGAAAAAGTTGTTTTCCTACCACCAGAAGGAAATGGTATTAAAGCTCCTCATTTTGTCTTTTATGTTATAGACCAACTAGAGAAGGAATACAGTGAAGAAACTCTAAAAAATAATGGTTTTAAGGTTATCACCACCTTAGATTGGGAGCTTCAAAAAAAAGCTGAGGAATTAGTTGATAAATATGCCACTAAGAACGAAAAAGACTTTGGAGCTAAAAACGTTGGTATTGTTGTCATTGATCCAAAAACTGGTCAAATTTTATCTATGATTGGATCTCGCGACTACTTTGACACAACAAATGACGGTAACTTTAATGTCACTACCGCCAAAAGACAACCTGGTTCAACCTTTAAACCTTTCGTTTACGCTACAGCTTTTATGAAAGGCTACACTCCGGAAACTGTTTTGTTTGATGTGCCAACTGAATTCAACACAAATTGTTCAGCTGACGTTAATTTAAATACCAATAATACTGCCTGTTATTCACCACAAAACTATGATGAATCTTATGTTGGTCCAATTACTCTTCGTAAGGCCTTAGGTAACTCTAGAAACGTTCCTGCAGTTAAATTATTATATTTAGCAGGTTTAAGCGACTCTATTAAAACCGCCCAAAATATGGGTATCACCACCTTAACCGATCCAAAACGCTATGGTTTGAGTTTGGTTTTGGGAGGTGGTGAAGTAACTTTACTAGAAATGACTGGGGCTTATAGTGCTTTTGCTAATGATGGGGTTAAAAATAAAACTGAATCTATTACTCAAATTATTGATCCTCAAGGTACTATTATTAAAGAATACAAACCTAACCCTAAACAAGTTATCCCAGCCAATGTCGCTCGTTTGATTTCTAATATCTTAAAAGATAATGACGCTAGACAACCTGTTTTTAGCGCCAACTCTGCTCTTAATGTTCCCAACTACGACGTTGCTGTTAAAACAGGTACCACCAACAATTACCGTGATGCTTGGATAATTGGTTACACCCCTAGTATTACTATTGGGGCTTGGGCTGGTAATAATGACAACACCCCTATGGATAAAAAAGTAGCCGGTTTAATTGTGGCTCCTTTATGGAATGAATTCATGCGTGGTTATTTATCTAATAAGCCAAATGAGTTATTTAATAGCCCTGATCCTATTGCAACCAACATAAAACCAACCTTGAGGGGTATTTGGCAAGGTGGTGAATCTTATATTATTGATAGTAGTACAGGTAAACCAGCCACTAATTCTACTCCTGATAACAACCGTAGTGAAAGAGTAATAAGAAGTGTCCACGATATATTGTATTGGGTTGATAAAAACGACCCATTAGGAACAAGACCAACTAATCCCTATAATGACCCTCAATTTAAGCTCTGGGAGCCTCCAGTAAGGGCTTGGGCGGCCGCTAGGGGCTTAGTTGATGAGTTGGGTGTATCTATCCCTAATACCCCAGGAATCTTTACTCCAGGGGTTGGCTCTGGTGTAAAAATAATCAATATAAAAAATGAACCTTATAACCTAACTGACACTGTCACTGTTAAACTTGATACTCAGAGTAATATTAGCCAAGCTGATTTTTTCATCAATAACATCTACCTAGCCTCTGTTACTAAAAACCCTTTTACTTACTCTTTTATACCAAAAGATCTAGAGGGTGTAGAAAATTCTAATGAAATAAAAGTAGTTACTTATGATATAAATAGAAACCGCAGTGAAGCTAAAGCCATTCTATTGGTTAATGAATCTTCACAATAGAGATGTTGGGTAGTTTTTCTTTAATATAACCAATTAAAGCTTCTTGTTGTAAAATCATCTCCGATTTAATAATCGGGGATGATTTTATTTTAATAATTCCATCTTTATAAACAATATCTGATTTTTCAATTTTAATATTTAAAACCTCCTTAAAAGCTAAAACTACTACGTCATTAATTAATAACCCCTTATCAAGTATCTTTTTATATTTTGATAGAAAACCACCAACTAAATCCATATTAAGTTCTTAGTGGCATTACTAATCCTTGAAAAGTTACATCATCAAATCCTTTTAAATATAAAGGTTTATTACTTTCATTAAAACCCAAAATAATATATTCATCATCAATAGACTGGAGAGCGTCTAACAAATAACGACTACTAATTGTTAAACTTAGTCCTTCTCCACTATAGGCTCGAGGGGTGATTTTTAAAATACTTTCTCCTGTTTCGTTATTCTTAGTACTAAGAGTCACTATTTCTTTATTTACATCAATAGTTAAACGATTAAATTTATCAGAAAAAACCCCAGCCAACTTTAAAGTATTAATAAAATCATTTTTATTAAGCTCTATTCTTGTTTTTAAATCTTTCGGCATCACTTGACGATAGTCTGGATAGACACCATCAATAATCCTGGAGGTAATATGAAGACCATCAGACATAATTGAGATCTGGTTATTATCGGTCATAATCACCAATTCCCCGTCAGTTGGTTGATCACTTAAAATTCTATTTATTTCTAAGGCGTTTTTAAGAGGAATAATTAAATTAATCAACTCTTTAGGGCTGAAGTTATCTAAAATAATAAACTTTTCTGATAATCTAAACCCATCAGTGGATACAAAAAACAGTTTCTGGTCTTCAGAATACAAATAAACACTAGCTATTTCTGGTTTTATATCAGATAAAGCAGCCGCATAAGCTACACTTTTAATTCCTTCTATAAAATTTTTAATTGATATATTAATAACCTTATCGCTTGTCACTTTAGGAATAATAGGAAAATCTTCTGTTGTTTGTGTTTTAAGATTAACTTGACCTTTATTGGTATTAATAATAAACAAATCTTCCTCTTTGTTTATTTCTATTTTTTCATTATTAGGTAAATTTTGAAGTAAATTATTAAGTAAAGAAGGGTTAACTGCCACCTTTAAATCACCTTCTATCTTAGCAGCTACTTCTATTTCTACTCCTATTTCTAAATTTGTTGATTTAACTATTAATTTTTTATTTTCTGTTTCTAAAATTATATTACTCAATATAGGTAAACTTAAATTCTTACCCACAGATCTTTCAGCTTGGTTTACAGCTTTCTGTAGCTTGTCTTTAATAAATTCTATTTTCATATACAAGTTTATTATTAGGGGTGTGGATTTGTGAATAAAAGCTATTTATGGTTGATGTATATAGGTTTTTTAGAATTAATTTCTGGGTATAAGTTTTTGATTAAAATTTAGAATTGATTTATTTTGCTCAAAAAGTAATTGTTTTCCGATGATTATCCCAGTCTTTTACTAAAGTTATACCCTATCTTATACCCAACCTATCCACACTAAGTGTTATATAGAAGGGTTCTAATTTGTTCTATTTCTTGAGTAAGTATTTGGTTAACTTTTAAATCAGTTTTTATTTTCTCATAAGCATGAATAACTGTTGTGTGGTCTCTACCACCTAATTTTTGACCAATATAAGGATAAGAAGTACTAAAATCCTCACGTAGTAAATACATGATTATTTGCCTAGGTTTAACAACCTCCTTTCTTCTAGTTTTTTCATATAAAAACCTCTCTTCAATATTATAAAAATCAGCCACTATTTTCATAACATCTTTAATAGAGATAGTTTTTTTAGGTTTAATATTGTTTTTAATTAAATTTTTTATTTCAGAGACTGTTAACATTCTTTTTTTAGCCTGACTCTGGCAGAGGATGGTATTTAAAGAACCTTCTAATTCCCTAACATTATCTTGAACAGTAGAAGCCACATACTCTAAAACCTCCTTAGGAACATCAAAATTCATAGTTTGAGCTTTAGTTTGTAAGATGGCTAACCGAGATTCATAATCTGGTTTAATCACATCTACAATCATTCCTCCTTCAAAGCGAGAACGGAGACGATCATCAATATTATCAATAAACTTAGGTGATTTATCTGAAGAAAAGACTATTTGTTTGTTGTTTTCATAAAAATTATTAAATAAATGAAATAATTCTTCCTGAGTCCCCTCTTTACCAGAAAAGAATTGAATATCATCCATAATTAAAAGGTCATACTTACGATACTTTTCTTTAAAATAATTACCCTTACCAGATCGGACCAGGTTAACGTAATCAATAGTGAAATTTTCCGAGGTTATATAATAAACTTTCTTATTAACATTTAGTTTTTTTAGGTAATTACCAATAGATTGGATTAAGTGGGTTTTTCCAAGTCCAGTATTACCATAAATAAACAGTGGATTATAATTAGTCCCTGGATTTTTAATTACCGCCTGAGCGGCTGCGTAAGCGACCTCATTGAACGGACCAGTTACAAAGGTATCAAAGGTGTATTTAGGGTTTAGATTGCTCTCCTTATTAATATAGAGGTCTTGAAGGCCTAAAGTGTTCTCAGTAGAAGGAGTACTCTCCATCTGTTGAGTTGCTTGTTTGTTTTGATTGTCACCTAATTTAGCAATAATGTATTCCAAACTTCTTATTTCGGGAGCGTGGGTGCGCAAAGAGCTTAAAATAGCCTTATGGTACTTATTGGTTAACCAATCACGGACAAAAGCGTTAGGGACGCTGATATAAACCACCCCATCGTCTTGTTTGTATATATGAGTATGCCTAAACCAGGTTCCAAAATTAGCCCTTGATAGAGTTAGTTCCATTTCTGCTAGCACTCCATCCCAAAGGGTTTTATTATTGACCATGATTTTAGTTAAAAGTTTAGGAACGGTTATGGAAGAATTATAGACCCGGTGGTTATTATAACAAAATCCTTAAAAATGTTGATAACCAGTGGATTAACTAGGGATATCTTTGTGGTGGTTGAAAAATATATCTATTACTGTATACTATCCAATTATGTCTATAACCTATCAACCTAAGCGTAAAAAACGCCGTCGAACCCACGGTTTTTTGGCTAGAAAGAATAGTCCAACTGGTAAAAATATTCTAATTCGTCGTCGTCGTAAAAAACGGGCTCGTTTAACGGTTTAATTTAAATACTGATCTATATGGCTGGGACTTCTCATAAAGTTTCCAGAGCCTTGTTTAAGGAGGTTTTTGTTGGTGGTCGAAGTACTCATTCGGCCTCCTTTACCCTTAAAAAAACAGTAAAACCAAACTCACTGACTTTATTTTCAGTGGTTGTGTCGGCCAAGGTGGCTAAAAAGGCGGTTAAAAGAAATTTAATCAAAAGACGGATTAGGGCTGCTTTGGTTGAGTTAAAATCTAGTATTCAACCAGGAAGTGTTATTATAGTCTTTACGAAGCCATCTATTGTTTCAATGTCTTATACGGAAATAAAAAAACAACTAGATACTTCTTTGAGAAGTCTTTAATTATCTAAACTATGATTTATTTCTTTAAAATAACCTTATTTATACCGTTTTATAACGCCCTGGCCTTATTGAGTAGTATTGTGCCTAAAAATGATATTGGTTTAGCTATTGTTTTGTTGACGTTGATTGTTAAAGTTATTTTATCCCCCCTTCAACATAAAGCCTCTAAAACTCAGTCAAAAATGAAAGTGATTGAACCAGAATTGGCTAAAATTAAAGAAAACAAAAATAAAGAAGAGCAAGCTAAGCAAATTATGGAATTGTATAGGAATCATGGAGTAAATCCTTTTACGAGTATTTTGTTGTTGTTTATTCAGATTCCTATTATTATTACTCTTTTTTACGTTTTTAAAAATGGTTTCCAATTAAATCTTGATATTCTATATTCATTTGTACCTAAGCCGGAGAATATAAACACTTTGTTTTTAGGCCTTTTAGATATTCACGAAAAGAGTTATGTGTTAGCGGTCTTAGTTGGGCTAACTCAATTCATTCAAATGAAGTTAGCTATTCCACCTTTACCCAAACTGACAAAGGAGAAGAGTTTATCAAACGACTTTGCTAGAAGTATGAACCTACAGATGCGCTACGTAATGCCTTTAATGATTGTTTTTATTGCCGCTTCCCTACCGTCAGCTATTTCTATTTACTGGATTACTAGTAATATTTTTGCAATTGGACACGAGTTGATAGTTAGGAAACTGTCTAAGGAACAAATCTCAGAATCCACAAACTAGAATTATTTTTGTTTATAAAACTAAGGACATTTTCATCTGGAGATAATTTTAAATTAGTTATATCAAACATATATTTAAGACCATCAACCATTAAATAAGTTTTACCTGATTCCCTATCAATTAACCATAAATTATCATGAGTGATATTTTGGCCTTTAAGCCAATTATTTAAATAATTTAAGTTTGTTGTTATTTTCGCTGGAGCAGCACAAAATATTTGAGAACTGTCATTAGCCCATAAACACTTACTAGCAATACTCTTTAGAGTGAGGGTTTTTGTTGACCTACTCTCTTTGTTATAAATATTCAAGTCCCCTTTGTTGTTAGAATAAAGGATGTATTTTTTATCGGGACTAACATTTGTGACTAGTCCAGCTATTGGTCCGAGGGTTTTTTCTAAAGATTTTGTTTTTAAATTAAACCAATAAGACAAACCCTTTAATCTTTCGTCCGGTTTGGTGGTGAAAGTTATAACATCATCTCCTACAACCTCTGTAATCCATGATTGAAACGGTGTCTTGTATAGCAACTCTTGAGAGAGAAAGTCTTTATTATTTAGTTTATAAAAACCAATATAGGAGCTGTCTTTTTGGGTTGTGATTATTAAATTAGAATCTAAAGATTTAGATTTTTGAAAGTTATTAATAAGACGTTGACTGAGAATATCTTTTGTTTGGTAGAGTGGAATTAAACTAGATCGACCATCGGTAGATCTAACGACAACCAAGTTTTTATCAAGGCCTAATAAGAAATCTGCTTTTTGGGGTTGATAGATAGTTGTTTGGCTAATCTTAGTTGGGGTTGCGTCTTGTTCAGAATTTAAATTGTATTCAAAAACGTGACCCTTTCTATCAACAAAAACTAGTAAAGATGTCGTCGCTTGGTTTTTATAATCAAAATCTATTACCGGTTCAGAACTGATTACCTTTAGTGGGTTTTCTAGCTTAAGGTCATCACTGGCGGATTCGTTTTTAGGGCTATTGTCTAAAGAGTTTTTTATCTGGTCAGGATTGTTTTTAATTATTTGGGCCGGAAATAAATTTTGGTTAATGTTTTGGGTGATAGTGGTAAACTTCTCACTTTTTGAGATAAAGAAATAAGTGAGTAACAAAAAAGTGCTTATAACAGTTAATGTGATTATTATAATAGTAAGGTTTTTTTTCATACTTTAGTTATTATAAACAGAAAAATGTTCCCCTGTAGCATGACCGATTACTTTGATTGTTCCTGTATAACCTTGAGATTTTAATTCAGCTTCCCTAGCTGAACTCGTTACTTCGTAGACCGGCCTAAGACCAGCTGATACGGCGTTATCGTAAAACTTTTGAATATTAGATCCGGTTTTTTCAGAGGTTAATCCAGCATCGATACAGGTGGCGTTGTAGTGACAAGGGTTTTTATGTGTATTGATTGTTGGAGGGTAACCTTCAGTTACTCTCCAGTTAATACCGTCATTGCTATTTAATTGGTTTAAAGTGCCTAGTTTTTCAGCTGTGGCCGCATTTAAACTACAAGATGAAGGGTCTTTACAAGTTAGTCCGTAATCAGTTAAAGAAACACAATCATCACAACCTGGTGGTGCTGGTGGGTTGTTTCCCCCTGAGTCAGTCCCAGAGTCAGTCTGACCCCCACCTCCCCCACTAGTCCCAACCACTGTATCGCTATTGTTGGTTATAATTTGTCCGAGGTTTAAATTAAGATTAACTAACTTAGGATTTAAGGTGTTTAAAAATAACCAGGCCGTTAAAGCGATAATTAAACCAAGA